>NZ_CANRIC010000035.1:0-23089 GCF_947630565.1 uncultured Paenalcaligenes sp. | reverse complement strand
ACAAAGGGGGTCACTACGTGACCCGTGCTATCCCTCCCCGCCACTCATCGCGGGGTATCTCGCACAATTTAGATGAATCAGCCAACTCAACACGAATTACCCTCCTACTTAAATCCCAACGACCTTGGTCCGTGGGGTATTTACCTAGAGCAGGTCGAGCGTGTCGCGCCCTATTTGGGCAAGCTGGGGAAGTGGGTTGAAACCCTAAAGCGTCCTAAACGAATCCTTACCGTTGACATTCCAGTAGAACTGGATAACGGTACTATTGCTCATTTTGAGGGCTATCGCGTCCAACACAATATGGCTCGCGGCCCCGGTAAAGGCGGTGTCCGTTACCACCAAGACGTTACATTATCTGAGGTCATGGCTTTATCTGCCTGGATGTCAGTGAAATGTGCAGCAGTCAACGTGCCCTTTGGCGGCGCGAAAGGTGGTATACGAATTGACCCCCGTAAATACTCCCAAAAAGAGTTAGAGCGTGTGACTCGTCGATACATCACCGAAATTGGGATGATTATCGGCCCTGATAAGGACATTCCCGCGCCCGACGTTAATACAAATGCTCAAATCATGGCTTGGATGGTTGATACCTACGCCATGAATACCGGTCAGTTAGCAACAGGTGTTGTCACCGGTAAACCTCTGTCACTGGGTGGCAGCTTAGGCCGCGTCGAGGCCACAGGTCGCGGCGTGTTCACGGTAGGTGTAGAGGCTGCACGCGATGCAGGCATTGATCTGAACGGCGCGCGGGTGGTCGTTCAAGGCTGTGGCAACGTAGGTGGTATTGCTGCCAAGTTGTTCCACGAAGCCGGTGCTAAAGTGATTGCGATGCAAGACCACAGTGGCACGATCTACAACGCCTCTGGTTTAGATGTACCGGCTTTATTGGGTTCCTACGAACCACAGCAAGGTATCGTCAGCACAAAGGCGGGTGACACATTAAGCGCAGAGGAGTTCTGGGCGTTGGAGTGTGAAATCTTGATTCCAGCTGCACTAGAGAATCAAATTACCGTCAAAAATGCGGATTCTATTCGTGCCAAAATCGTGATCGAAGGCGCTAATGGCCCGACCACCCCAGAGGCTGACGACATTCTAAACAGCAAAGGCATCGTGATTATTCCTGATGTGATTGCGAATGCGGGTGGTGTGACCGTGAGCTATTTTGAGTGGGCGCAAAACTTTTCCAGCTATTTCTGGGAAGAAGACCTTATCAATGATCGTTTAGGTCGTATGATGCGCGATGCCTACCAATCTACCGCCACTGTTGCAAAGCAGCACAATGTCACATTACGTACTGCTGCTTTTATTAGCGCCTGTACGCGTATTTTAGAGGCCAGAGAGTTACGCGGCTTATATCCTTAATGGTGTAATAAGCATGTGATAGTGGCCGTTTTCTGCATCTATCACATGCCTGCCGCTCTACGACCGCAAAAGCTGTTTATAATGTGTTTTTCAACTCTCTACTACGGCCAAAACAGTGACCGTTCCTACTGATTCTGCTGCTTACGCGGTGCAAGTACATAATATCCATAAAGCCTTTGCTGATCACAAAGTCTTAAAAGGCATTTCGTTTCGTGCCAATCAAGGCGATGTGCTATCTATTATTGGGGCCTCGGGTTCTGGCAAAAGCACATTGCTGCGCTGCATCAATCACTTGGTCATTCCAGATCAAGGCGAGGTCTGTATTGGTACGGATGTACTACGCAGCCATGCTAAACGTGATGGCACAATGATAAGTAGTGACCCCAAACTACTTGAGCAGGTACGAGCCCGTTTAGGAATGGTGTTTCAGAACTTTAATCTCTGGTCACACCGGACGGTAGTACAAAATGTCATCGAGGGCCCTATTCAGGTCAAAAAGGTCTCTCGTCCCGAGGCAACTGCCTATGCGCTGCACCTCTTGGACAAAGTCGGTTTAGCCCACAAAGCCGATGCCTATCCCTCTGAGCTTTCAGGCGGTCAACAACAACGCGTTGCGATTGCGCGTGCTTTGGCTATGGACCCCGAGGTCATGTTATTTGATGAGCCTACATCGGCTCTAGACCCCGAGATGGTCGGCGAGGTACTACGTGTTATCCGCCAACTTGCCGAAGAAGGCCGTACCATGATTTTAGTCACGCACGAAATGCAGTTTGCGCGTGAAGTATCCAACCATGCTATTTTTATGCACAACGGTTTGTGCGAAGAGTCCGGCGCGCCTGCTGATGTATTCGACAGTCCGCAATCAGCGCGTTTACAGCAGTTTTTACAGCCATTGGCTTAGGTTAAGTTAAGGAGACCTCTATGAATTTCAAAAAGACCCTACTGGGTGCAGGCTTAGTCCTCATGAGTGCGGCCAGCGTTGCCGCTACCTCTTACAAAATTGGCACCGAAGGGGGTTACCCACCTTGGAGCATGGTGGATGCCGCTGGTACAGTCACTGGCTTTGATGCCGATGTGGGCGCGGCCTTATGTGCCAAGCTAAATGCGGACTGTCAGTTTGTGGTGCAGTCATTTGACAGTCTGATTCCTTCTTTAAGCGCAAACCGTTTTGATTTAATCATCTCTGGTATGTCCTACACGCCTGAACGCGCTAAACGCGTTAATTTCAGCACGCCTTATGCTGTAGAAGACGCTATCTTTATCCTAAAAGCAGACTCTGAGATCATCAAAGCGGATTCCGCAGAGGCGATTTTTGCAGGTGTAGCAGGTAAAACAATTGGTGTTCAAGGTGGTACTACACATGGTGCCTACCTAGCCAAAATGGCTCCTAAGGTCAAAATCAAGGACTACGAAACACTAGATCAAATGCAAATTGATTTAGATGCCGGTCGTTTGGATGGGACTTTTGCAGACCTTACCTCACAGTCTCGTTTTTTAAAGCAGATGAATAATGCAGATTTTGCTTTAACCGATACGGTTATTAAAGGGTCTTCTGATCCAGAAACACTGGGCTATGGTATTGCTGTCGGTATCCACAAGGATAATGCCGAGTTAAAGCAAAAGGTGGACAACGCCCTATGTGAGTTAATCAAAGACGGCACCGTTAAGTCAGCCAGTGAAAAATGGTTCGACATTGATATTGCTAACTACGACGCGTGCAAATAATTAACTAACGACTGATAACGATGCTGGAAACCCTATTACGCATCCTCAACGACGGTTGGGGCTGGATGTTTTTGCGCGGCACTATCATGACCTTGTTTATCTCGGTCTTTGGTATGGCCTTAGGTGTGATCATCGGCATTGCCGGTGCCAGCATCAAACTCAACGGCCCGCGGTGGTTAAGCGGGCTGGTTAGTTTGTACACCACCGTTACTCGCAGTATCCCTGAACTACTGATTATCTATTTGCTTTTTTTCGGCTCTATTCATCCGGTTGCCCAGCTTGGCGATTGGCTACATGCCGAAGACCTAATCAATAGGTGGTTTCCTGCTGCTGTTGGTATTTTAGCTATTGGCTTAATTGCGGGTTCTTATAGCGTTGAGGTATTCCGAGGCGCATTACAAGCCATTCCTGCAGGTCAAATCGAAGCCGCTAAAGCTATCGGTATGTCACCTTCGCAACGTCTGTGGCGCATCACCCTACCGCAAATGACGTGGTTTGCCCTGCCCGGTTGTAATAATGTATGGCAAACTGCCCTCAAAGATACCGCCCTGATTTCCCTCGTTGGTTTAGTGGAAATTATGCGTGCGGCACAACTGGGGTCTGCTGCCATGCGCGAACCGCTGGCTATGTATTTAATCGCCGGTTTTTTATTTTTTGTTATTGGTGCTGCTAGCCAAGCGCTCTTTGTGATCGCTGAAAAATATGCGGGCCGTGGGATGAAGGCAGTCGCATGATTCACTGGGAAGAATTCACTCAAACCGTCGCTATTCTATGGAAAGGCTTTGGCCTCACCTTATATATTGGGTTATGGGGGATTGGTTTAGCACTGATCGTTGGCGTTAGCCTAGCCTTAATGCGCCTTTCGGGTAATCGCCTCCTTTCGGCCTTTGCTTTTAGCTACAGCACTGTGTTTCGTGGCACGCCCTTATTAGTTCAATTATTTTTGCTCTATTACGGGGTGGGCATGATTGGGTGGGTAAAAGATGTTCCTCTTTTATGGTGGCTGTTTAGCGATGGTACGCGTACCGCTATCTTAGCCATCACGCTCAATAGTGGTGCATACGTAGGCGAAGTCTTCAGAGGTGGGTTTCAATCCGTCCCTAAGGGCCAAATCGAGGCCGCCCAGTCCATTGGCATGTCTGCCTGGCAGTGCTTTAAACGCGTTCGCTTTCCTCTGGCTATCCGTCAGGCTTTACCGGCCTATAGCAATGAAATTGTCATTGCTATAAAAGGCACAAGCCTTGCATCTACTATTGCCGTGCTGGAATTAACTGGGTATGCTCGTCGCATCATGAGTCAAAACTACGCGATTATGGAAACCTTTATCATCGCTGGTTTACTGTATTTAGCTATTAACTTTAGCTTGTTAGCTCTGGTTCATTTGGTTGAGCGTCAACTAAAAATTCGTTAATTACACGCTACATACGCTCTCTCTATGTAAAGGCGAAAGTATGAGTGATAAAAAAAACATTGCTCTGGTTGCTACAGGTGGCACTATTGCCGCAAACCATGCAAGCCAAACCGGGCTCGGTGATTACACGGTAAATCAGTCTATTGAACAACTCATTCACGCTATTCCGGCCCTAAGTGAGATCGCCAATCTCAGCGCTCATGAGGTCTGTAATATTGATAGTCGTGACATGAGTTTCGCCTTACAGCATCAACTTATCCATCAGGTGCAGCTGCTTTTAGCTCGTACAGATATTGATGGGGTGGTGATTACTCATGGCACCGATACCCTAGAAGAAACCGCCTTACTTTTACACTGGTGCATTAAGAGCAGTAAACCAGTCGTAATTACTGGCGCTATGCGCCCTGCTTCGGCACTGAGCGCTGATGGGGCATTAAACCTGTACCATGCCATTCTGGTCGCCAGTAGTGCCGATGCGCATGGGGTAGGCACTTTGGTTTTATTAAATGACACGCTCTACAGTGGGCGTTTTGTACAAAAAACGCATACGTCTACGCCTGATGCGTTTTCAGCCCCTACAACGGGTGCTTTAGGGGCGGTTAGTCAGGGCGTGGTCTATATCAACACGGTGCCTAGACGCCCTTTTGGTGCGAACAGTGCCTTGGTTTTGCCAGCAACGCCTGCGTTGGCTAAGGTTGATATTCTTTTCGATCACGTAGACGCCAACCCTAATTTATACAAAGCCTCGGTGCTGTCTGGGGTTAACGCCATTGTAATAGCGGCCTTGGGTAATGGTAGTCTTAGCCCTGCAGCACGAATCGGCGCTGAATACGCAGCCAAACATAACGTCATCTGTATACGTGCTAGCCGTATTCCTAACGGCGCCGTCAGCCCTTCGGAACAAGACAAACAATACCAAACGCTGCCTGCGCATCAATTTCATGCGGTGGCGGCTCGTACCTTAGCGGCCTTGGCGTTAGCTCAACATGCAGACCGAGCAGAGCTGGCCTATTATCTACGCCATTACTAACTTTAGCTGCTGTTGGCTCTGAAAGCTTCTATAGGTTTGTGTCACTGGGTCGGTAAAACCGATGGATCTGGCTAATAACTGTAAGGGATGTCTAAAGTCATCGGGGGCTAATGGCGGCTGACCTGCCGGATAGTAACTATCGTGCAAAATAGGCGTGCCCAAGGCATTCAAATGCACTCGTAGCTGATGTTTACGCCCCGTAATGGGTCGCAGCAAATAACAGCTTATATCCCCATGCTGTGCATCATGCCAACGCCGTAACACCTGAATATGGGTTTCGCTATTGGGTTCACCGTCTTGCTCTACCATCAAAAACTGACCTTTGGGTGCCACAATACGACTTTTATATACCAAAGGAAAAGTCACCGAATGGTTACTTTTTGCTATTGCCTCGTATGTTTTATCAATAGATTGGGATTGAAACAAACTTTGATAAACACCACGCAGGGCGGGCTGCCTACAAAATAACAGCACGCCAGCTGTTTCACGGTCTAAGCGGTGCAAGGGCGTAATCGTAGCATCATTAAAATGCTGGCGTACCCGTGTTAAAGCGGTATGTTGTAAATATTGCCCCCCCGGCGTAGAGGCTAAAAAATGGGGTTTATCTACCGCAATAATACAATCATCAGCATATAAAATAGGCATATCAAACGGAACCGGTATTTCGTTTTCCACCTGCCTAAAATACCAAAGCCATTGCTCGGCTTGATACGGGCTATCTGCGCGTACTGCTACGCCTGCCGTATCCACAATGTCACCGCGAGCTAAACGCATGCACAAATCTGCATCTGCCACGTATTTAAAACGTTCAGACAAAAACGCCCCCATGGTTGTCCAGTGACCTTTAGGTAACCAGACCCGACTGGGAGCGACCCCATTTTTTGCAGCCAAAGGAGCGACAAGCGCCTCTGACCGTGATGCTGCCTTAGTCATACCGATCTACAGTTTAAAATCCGTGAACCGATATCATACGCTGTGTGCTGCCGCTACTAAATAGGAACCGTATCACTTAGTTTTTTTCACACCAAAGCAATGCTCCATTGCGGGAAAAGAACCATCACGAACCTCGTGTGCATATTGCTGGGCCGCATCACGAATGACAGAGGCCGCATCACCAAAGTTTTTTGCAAAGCGTGGGATACGATCGCCACTTAATCCTAAAATATCTTCAGTCACTAAGACCTGCCCATCGCACGCAGGAGAAGCCCCTATCCCAATGGTAGGAATACGTAAGGTTTCAGTAATACGACGACCTAGGGACTCTGCCACCCCCTCGATCACGACCGCAAAAGCACCGGCTTCTTGGTGGGCGAGTGCGTCAGCCACAATACGTTCAGCCGCCGTTTCGTTCATGCCTTGGGCTTTAAATCCCCCCATGGTATTGACGTACTGCGGCATCAGTCCCACATGAGCTAAAACCGGAATACCACGCTCCACCATAAAGCGTGTGGTCTCTGCCAAAGCAACGCCCCCTTCGATTTTCACCGCAGTTGCTCCGCTATGCGCTAACATAAAAGCGGCATTTTCAAAGGCTTGTTGTGGTGACACCTGATAACTGCCAAAAGGCATATCTATCACCACACAGGCTTGTTGCGTTGCATTAACAACCGCAGCACCATGATCGGTCATTTGTTGTAGAGTAATACTTAAGGTATCACGCATGCCATAACCAACCATTGCCGTCGAATCACCGACCAAAATCAAATCAACGGCAGGATCTATTAAGCGAGCAATGGGCGCACTATAGGCCGTTAGGCAAACTATTTTCTTGTTGCCTTTATATGCCATTAATTCCGGTACGCTACGACGTTTTATCTCACTGTGTACACTCATTCCAACCCTCATAAAAAATAGAAAACAAACAGGAGCCTTTTATGACAAAGTCCAGCCCTCTTATTACCTTTACTACTGGTAATCAAGCCCCTCAGTTAGGTTTTGGCGTCTGGCAAATCCCGAACGACAAAACAGCTGCTGCCGTACAAACGGCTCTTGATGCTGGTTATCGCCTCATTGACACCGCCACCATTTACGAGAATGAAGATGGGGTAGGTCAAGGCCTAAAAGCCAGCGGTTTACCACGACATGATTATTTTATTAGCACCAAAGTCTGGAATGATAGCCACGGCTTTGATGCCACCAAGGCTGCGTTCTATCAGAGTCTAGAACGTTTACAACTGGACTATGTCGATATGTACCTCATCCACTGGCCAGTTCCTAAAATTAATCAATATGTAGAAAGCTGGCAAGCCATGATTGAGCTGCGTAACGAAGGCTTAATTAAAAACATGGGTGTGTGTAACTTTAACGCTGAACATATTGAAACACTACTCAACGAGACGGGCGTGTCACCTGTAGTTAATCAAATCGAACTGCACCCTGGATTTCAGCAGCAGGCCATGCGCCAATTCAATGCTGAGCATGGCATTCAGACCCAAGCATGGAGTCCAATGGGACTAGGCACATTATGGGACAACCCAACTTTAGCGGAAATTGCTGCAAAGCACCAACGTAATGTGGGACAAATTATGCTGCGCTGGCAAATTGAGCTGGGTAATATGGTCATCAGCAAAAGCGAGACACCTGAGCGTATTCGCAGTAATTTGGATATATTTAGCTTTAGTTTAGACGCCGATGATCTACGTGCTATTGCCGCCTTGCATTCAGATCAAGGGCGACTAGGCCCCGATCCCCAACTATTCCGTTTACCAAAAAATTAAATGCAAAACCCAAGCACTGCACTTTGGCAATTTCAGCCCCACCCCGACCCGGTATTAGATGATTGGCTATTTGAGCCCGGCTCGTTAACGGCAAGGCTCAAAGCGCTTAGTCAACAGCACTTTGAGGTGCAACCACTCCGCGAGGGCTGGCTTGCCTTACGTGCAGACGAGGCTGAAGCGCTCAAGGTAGACATCACTACCACAGCATGGGTTCGAGAGGTCTTTTTACGTGGTCATAATCAACCGTGGGTCTTTGCCCGTAGTATTGCCACCAAACAGTCTTTAGAGCAAAGTGGTTTTCCCTTAGCTGATTTAGGCACGCGTCCTTTGGGCGAGGTCTTATCCCTACACGAGTCCTTTGTGCGTGGGCAACTACATACCTGTCGTTATCCGGCCCACTGGTTGCCCGCACCCTATAATCAACGCCCCGCTTGGGCAAGGCGTTCTTGCTTTAGCAAAGACGCCTTGCAGGTTTTAGTCTGTGAGGTCTTTTTAGCCCCATTATGGCAGTTTCAGGGGCTAACTATTCCTGAGGCGTAGTGGCTGTCACGTCCCCTGCTTTACGCGCTGCGCCCGACACAAACACAAACACCAATGGCACTAAAGCAAAACTGAGTAGCAACGCCATAGAAGCCTGTTGCGCGCTTTCGATCGTGCCTTCATTAAAACCGGCTGCAGCGGTAATCATGCCTGCTACCGCTGCCCCTATAGACATGGCATATAACTGCAAGGTGATGATGGCTGAGGATGCCAGATTTTCTTGGCCTGGCTCGGATGACTTAAAAACTCGGGTCAATAAATGAGGCCAGATCATCCCTACCCCTAACCCCACCCCAAATAAAGGGATATATAGCAGCCACAGGGCATGCAGTTCGGTTTGTAAACCCTGCCAAGGTAGCAGTAGCCCTAATGCTGCCAAGCTAATCGCTGACACCACTGGCCCAATTCGTAATAGTTTATTCGCAAAAAGTGGACTACGACTTGCCATCATGACGGAACCTACCGTCCAACCAGCAGACATCAGCGCTGTCATATAACCAGCTGCTAAGGGGCGTACCCCATGAATGGTTTGTAAGAAGTACGGAATGAAGATCTCGCTGGTCACGCCAATACTCATTAACGCTATGCCCGCATACAAACTGCCTAATGGGTGTTTGATGGAGTACGTACCATGCGGAAATAATGGGTTATCACTGTTCGCATCATCTCGTGCCATGCCATATAAAATGGTTAATACAATCACAAACGAGAGCGCAATCAAGAGCCACGACTGGGCTAGACTACCAAAGGCAATCACAATCACAGACCACGTCAGAAAGGCAATTTTTAACAACGGCGGACGAGTGACGGTGTGGTGCCGATTTTCTTTGCGGGTTTTTAATTGTGTGGCAACTAATACTGTGATGACTAAGGCGACGGGAATAATAGACCAAAAAGCCAACCGCCAATTTCCGCTTTCAGCAAAAATCCCACCTACCGCAGGCCCCGCCAGCGTCGCCACCCCCCACATGCTTGAGATTAACGCCATGGCTCTTGGCCATAAACGTTCGTCAAAGACCATGCGCACGGAGGAATAGCTCAGTCCTAACAGCAACCCGCCGCCAAAGCCCTGTATGGTTCTGGCCCCCAGCATAAAAGGCATTGAAGGACTGACTGCCGCGGCAATAGAGCCCAGCATAAAGATCAAAATAGCGAGTAAATAAGAAGCGCGTAAGCCCAAGTAATCAATCAGACTTGAAGACAGCGCTGACCCCAAAATGGATGCCGCCACAAATAGAGTGGTATTCCACGCATAGTATTCCAAGCCGCCTATGTCCTCTACGACAGACGGTAAAATCGTGGTCACTATATAGACGTTGATCGCATGTACTGCGACGCCGCCGGATAAGGCAATAGAACGTAAGCCATTGCGCCCAGATAGTAATTCACCCCATGTCGCAGTGGGGGGTAATGGTGTTGTGCTCATGCGCGAAACCTTTAGCGTTAGTGTGCTTGAATTGCTGCTTATATATTTATGTAGATGCAATATGTACCAATAGTTACTATACTCACCCCCTTACTGTCTTAAGCAATGGCGTTGAAAACCATTGTTTCATTATGATTCAACTCAATGATGTCATTGCGTATCATGCAATACCAAGAAGTCTCTGCTATTTTAATTATTATTTTAACAATGGTGACCTTAGTCGATGCCTTTAGCGGCTGGCTACGAAAGCGTTTTAGCTAAAAAAAAGCCCTCCGTGATGGAGGGCTAAATGATGAATGTTGGGGCACATTCAGCGCCTGACTCTTGGGTAAGGAGAAACCAAGTCAGACTTTCAGCCACCTAATACAAGGGGGTAATTACGTGACTGATAGTAGTTAGTCTGTAGAGGTAGGGAGTAGTTCCCCATAAAAACGTAACAGAACGTAATTTTTTGAGTCCTAATTACGTGTTTTAGGATTCCTCAAGAAAGCCCCGTAGTTTTTTCATGGCAGCAGATTCAATTTGTCGAATGCGTTCTGCAGACACCCCGTATTCAGCGGCTAAGTCATGCAATGTTAAGCCCTTATCATCCTGCAACCAGCGGCTTTCAATGATGCGTCGTGAGCGATCATCCAAACGCGCTAATGCATTTTCAAGGCCAGGGCCTTGGAGCTGAGTATGAGCGCGTTGAGCCAGCACATTAGAGGGTTCTAGTTCGCCCTCGTCCGATAAGTAAGAGATCGGGGCAAAGGTGGAGTCTTCGTCATCATTGCCATACGGTGAGTCGAGGGCCATCTCTACGCCTGACATACGTAATTCCATTTCGGATACGTCCTGAGGACGCACGTTTAATTCACGTGCGATGTCATCTACCTGAGCCGGGTCTAGTGTCTGTCCGTCCTCTGGGCGCATGCGGCGTAAGTTAAAAAATAGTTTACGTTGCGCTTTGGTGGTGGCGATTTTAACCAAGCGCCAGTTACGGATCACAAATTCATGGATTTCGGCTTTAATCCAGTGCACGGCAAAAGAGACTAGGCGCACGCCACGCTCGGGATCAAACCGTTTAACGGCTTTCATTAGCCCAATGTTGCCTTCTTGGATGAGGTCAGCATGGGGTAAGCCATAGCCTAAGTATTGACGCGCAATGGACACCACCAAACGCAAATGCGACATGATGAGTTGACGAGCCGCGTCAAGATCGCCGTCTTTTTGAAGACGTCGACCTAGTTCTAGTTCTTGTTCGGGGGTCAGCATAGGTTGCTGATTCACCGCCGTGATATAGGCCTCGATAGTACCCAACGCGCCTGGGTTGGATACCGCTGCGGCCAATTGGTTATTTGGTAGAGCCAATGTAGTTGTACCTTGGGTCATCTCGTATCCTATAAAATGATGTCTACGTTTATTTTCAATAACACACCAAATTTTAAAAGTCTAACTGTACTATTTTAGCACTGTATTGACGAGTATGCTAATAGATCGTCAATTTTCAATTTACACCATATAAGACTTTTAAAAGCCGTAAAAGTTCCCTTTTTTTGTGTATTTTTGCAAGTATTTCTAAAAATACGTCTCTGTTTGAATTGTTGCTTTTTTATGACAGCAAAGAAAAAAGGTCAGGATTTACCCGACCTTTTTCTAAAAATACCATCTATGACGCTACGCGTTTAGTTGCTGGGCATGATGTGCAATATGATCTTGCATAAATGTCATGATGAAAAAATAACCATGATCATATCCTTCGTGCATACGAAGCTGTAAAGGCTGCCCTACCTGTTCGCAGGCTTGTTGAAAAAGATGCGGGTAGAGTTCTCTTTCTAGGAACTGATCGGCTAAACCTTGATCTATTAAGATACCAGCGGCGAAAGGGGCTTGAGACTGATTTGCCATCAGGCTGCTGGCATCATATTGTTGCCATGTAGAGCGGTCTGATCCCAAATAACCCGTAAAGGCTTTTTCACCCCACGGGCAATGCGTGGGTGCAGCAATAGGAGCAAACGCAGAGACGGATTTAAATTTGTCGGTATGACGCTGTGCCAATACCAAGGCCCCATGACCACCCATCGAATGACCAAAGATTCCTACCCGTTGCGCATCACCTGGAAGCTGTGTGGTCACGAGTTCAAATAGTTCGTTTGCCACATAGGATTCCATCTTATAGTGCTTTGCGAAATCAGGGGTGGTCGCATCTACATAAAACCCTGCACCTGTGCCAAAGTCCCAGTTGTCGTCTTCGGTGGGCGCACCAGCACCACGAGGGCTGGTATCTGGCGCCACTAAAATTAGTCCATGCTGCGCGGCGTATTGTTGGGCCGCACCTTTAGTCATAAACGTGTCTTCGGTACAGGTTAAGCCTGCCAAATACATGACGACGGGCAAACGCGTCGTCCCCATAGGGGTACCACCGTCTATTTTGGCAGACGTGGCACCACTTTGTTCTGGCAAAAAAACGGAAAACTTCATGGGTAAGCCAATGGCTTGAGAATCATGTTGATAATAGCGCTGCCAACCACCAAAACATCGGTGTTCGCTGACTAAGTCTAACTGAACCGTCATTTGACCTCCTTGTGCCCCATCGTGAGCGTCACAATGGGGTTCATACATTACGCGGACTAGAACATCACCACAGAACGGATGGATTCACCACGCTGCATCATATCAAAGCCTTCGTTGATTTGATCCAAGCGTAAATGATGAGTAATTAAGTCATCAATGTTGATTTTGCCATCCATGTACCAGTCAACAATTTTTGGTACATCCGTGCGACCGCGCGCGCCACCAAACGCAGAGCCTTTCCAGACGCGACCAGTCACTAATTGGAATGGACGGGTGGAGATTTCTGCACCTGCCTCGGCTACGCCGATAATAATAGACTGCCCCCATCCGCGATGTGTGCATTCCAGAGCCTGACGCATCACCTTGGTGTTACCAATACACTCAAAGGAGTAATCAGCCCCACCGTCTGTTAATTGAATAATGTGATCCACTACATTTTCAACTTCGTTGGGGTTGATAAAATCAGTCATCCCAAATTGACGGCCTAAGGCTTCACGATCTGGGTTCAAGTCCACGCCGATAATTTTATCTGCGCCTACCATTTTGGCACCTTGGATCACGTTCAAGCCAATACCACCCAAGCCAAACACAACGACGGTAGCACCGGCTTCGACGTTGGCGGTAAATAGCACGGCACCTAAGCCTGTAGTCACACCACAACCAATGTAGCAGACCTTATCAAAAGGCGCATCATTGCGGATTTTAGCCAAAGCAATCTCTGGCACAACGATGTGATTGGCAAAGGTGGACGTACCCATGTAGTGATGGATAGGTTGACCGTCAATGCTAAAGCGAGACGTACCATCAGGCATGACGCCTTTACCTTGTGTGGCACGAATTGCCGTACACAAGTTCGTTTTTTGCGATAAACAGGATTTACACTGACGACACTCTGGTGTGTACAGGGGAATCACGTGATCGCCCGCTTTAAGGGAGGTCACACCCGCGCCGACCTCGACGACGACCCCCGCCCCTTCGTGGCCTAGAATCGCAGGGAACAAACCCTCTGGGTCTGCGCCTGATAGGGTGTATAAATCCGTATGGCAAAGCCCGGTTGCTTTGATTTCGACTAGTACTTCGCCCGCTTTAGGGGCTTGAAGCATCACGTCTTCGATAGTTAGCGGCGCGCCTGCTTTCCAAGCAATGGCTGCTTTAGTTTTAATCATTTTACCCTCCGAATATCTGTGTAGCATTAAACAATGCTCAGTGTAACTGTTGTTCGTCTTTTTCCAAAAGCGATTAAGGTAGCTCTAGCTCAGCCACGATGGGGGCGTGATCGGATATTTGTTTCCACGGAGAGCCATGTAGGACACGGGCACTGCGCACAGCAAAGCCGCGTTGATAAATGCGATCTAAACGTAGCCATGGGAAAACCACCGGAAACGTGCGGGGCGGTGGCGTCATACGAGCCGCGCCATTTGCACCCAGTTCAGGCATAGTGGCTTTGACCTTACCATCATTGGTAAAGCCCTGACGTAGCCACTGCATCGGTTTTTTCAATGCAAACCGCTTACGATCTAGCCCATCAGGCGAAAAAGAAAACACCTCGTAGAGGCTGAGTTGTTCTACAAACAAAGGAGCTAGTTTATTTGACCAGTCATTAAAATCACCTGCGATGATTAGAGGTTCATCTGAGGGAACAAGGTCTTTAATCCGTTGCACTAGGGCTTGAGTTTGACGAGTTCGTCCACCTGCGAACAGGCCTAAATGCACCACAATACAATGTACTGCCTGTCCGTCAATTTCGACCACACCATGCAATAAGCCGCGCTGCTCTAAGCGGTGATCTGAAATGTCTTGGTTTTCATATTGCAGAATAGGATAACGCGATAATAGCGCATTGCCATGATCGGTATGTTGGCGCACGGCATTACAACCATAGGCTGTCTGCATGCTGAGGGCTGCGGCTAAGGATTCGTGCTGCGCGTCTAACGAGCCGCGCAGCTCGTTACGTCCTTGAACCTCTTGGAGAAACAAGAGGTCTGGAGATAAGTTATACAGCCCGAGCCGTAAATCAGCCAACGATTCGCGATTACCTGTTGCGGAACGACCTTTATGAATGTTGTAACTAACGACTCGGACTATAGACACAAACTTATTTCCTTAAACGGTTGGTTTTGGCTCCGTGGGGCGTAAACGAATATGTAGTTCTTTAAGCTGCTTTTCGTCTACAGCAGATGGCGCATCCGTCAACAAACACTGTGCGCGTTGTGTTTTCGGGAAGGCGATGACGTCGCGAATTGAGTCCGCACCTGCCATCATCGTGACCATACGGTCTAGACCAAAGGCCAAACCACCATGAGGAGGCGCCCCGTACTGCAATGCATCTAACAAGAAACCAAACTTAGCACGGGCTTCTTCTTCGGTAATTCCTAGCGCCGCGAAGACTTTACTTTGAATGTCAGCACGGTGAATACGAACAGAACCACCCCCCATTTCCCAGCCATTCAATACAATATCATAGGCTTTGGCTAAGACTTGGCTTGGGTCTGTTACGAGCAAGTCCTCGTGACCGTCTTTGGGGCTAGTGAAGGGGTGATGCGCTGCCACATAGCGTTTGGCCTCTGCGTCATACTCAAACATGGGGAAATCCACAACCCATAGTGGTTTCCAACCGGCTGTAAACAACCCATGTTTACGACCGTGTTCACTGTGACCAATTTTAATGCGTAATGCACCAATGGCATCGTTCACTACGTTTGTTTTATCTGCGCCAAAGAAGATCAAGTCGCCGTCTTGAGCGCCGGTACGTTCGATCAATTTGCTCAAGGCCGTATCGTGAATGTTTTTGACGATGGGAGACTGCAATCCAGCAGGGATAGCAGAGGCATCATTGACCTTGATGTAGGCCAAGCCCTTTGCACCGTAAATACCGACAAATTTAGTGTAGGCATCAATTTCGCTGCGAGACAGTTCACCGCCAGCGGGTACTCGTAGCGCAACCACACGACTATTTGGGTCTTTAGCAGGCGTAGAGAACACTTTGAAATCGACGTCTTCCATTAAGTCAGCCACGTCAGTGAATTCCATGTTCACACGTAGATCTGGTTTATCAGACCCAAAGCGATGCATGGCTTCTTTCCAAGACATCGTTGGGAATGAAGTCGGCAAATCAACATTCATCACGGTACTAAATACGTAACGCACCATGTTTTCAAAAATGTCACGGATTTGGACTTCGTCAAGGAAGGAAACCTCGCAGTCAATCTGTGTAAATTCAGGTTGACGATCTGCACGTAAGTCTTCGTCACGGAAACATTTAGTGACCTGATAGTAGCGATCAAAACCCGCCACCATGAGCAGCTGTTTAAATAACTGTGGAGACTGCGGTAAAGCAAAGAATTCGCCAGCATTTACACGTGAAGGCACCAAGTAATCACGCGCACCTTCGGGCGTGCTTTTGGTTAGCATGGGAGTCTCTACGTCAATAAAGCCTAGATTATCTAAGTAGCCACGTACTGCGCGCGTTACGCTGTGACGTAACATCAGGTTTTTTTGCATGTGTGGACGACGTAAGTCCAAAACACGATGCGTTAAACGGGTGGTTTCAGATAGGTTTTCATCATCCAACTGAAATGCCGGTGTGATGGACGGATTTAGGATTTCGATCTCTGTACATACCACCTCTACCTGCCCAGAGGGCAAGTCGGGGTTGATCGTGCCTTCGGGACGTGCGCGGACTTCGCCTGTAATACGCAAACAGAACTCATTACGAATGCGCTCTGCGGTAGCGAACATATCGGCATTATCCGGATTAACCACCACCTGCGCCAAACCAGCACGGTCTCGTAAATCAATAAAAATCACACCACCATGGTCACGTCGGCGGTGTACCCAGCCAAATAATGTGACGGTCTGACCCAAATGTTGGGTGTTTAAGTCGCCAGTGTAGCAGGTACGCATCTAGGAGGACTCCAGTAAACTTGTAAATAATATAGGACAAAAGAGGGCGAAGACGCCCTCAAGGTTTAGTCAGCGGAACCAGATGCCCCACCCGTTTTAGGGCCTCGGAAATCTGTTTCGTACCAACCATTACCTTTCAGTTGAAACCCAGCTGCTGTTACCTGTTTTTCGTAGGTAGACTGATTGCATTCAGGGCAAACCGTAAGTACAGGGTCAGACATTTTTTGCAGTACATCTTGCTCGTGTTGGCAAGCGCTGCATTTATACGCATAGATAGGCACGACTAATCCTATAAATCAATAATTAATATAACAATCGTAATAACTAATTTTAACGCGTTTGCGCACCCTGCGTATAGGGCTAAGGCGCGCAAAGCCATGCATTAAGACATTAAACGGGCAATAAAAACATAACGGCGGCAATAAGTGTGGGTACGGCAGCCGAAAGCAATAATCGTAAAGGTGAGATAGCCCCATCTGGGAACGTCCCCTTTAGGATAGAAAAACCAGCGGGGTTCGGTGCGTTGGCAATAACCGTTAAGCCACCACCTGTGACCGCGCCAGCAACTAGCATGTAGCGCCATACATCGCTAGTCCCCTCGACCAAAGAGCCTAAATACGTCAATGCAGCATTATCCGTAATCGCGGTCAGGGCCGTTGAGCCTACAAACAAGGCCATCGGTGACATGCCGCCCAGCAGGTCTTGTAGCCACCATTTTTGTAGGCCACCTAATACCACTAGACCAGCTAGGAAAAAGCCCACCATCAGACCTTCGCGAATCATCAATGGGTTTTGGTATTTGTTGTACGCCGTTGCATAGCCGACAAACATCATCAACATGCCTAAGAAAATAGCTGTGTGATGCGCTGACAAAACAATACCGATCAAAAACACCAAATGAATCATCATTACCGTTACAGGAACATCTAGGCGTTTTTTAGTTTGTGTTTCCTGGGGGATAGATTCGGGGGCCTCTGCTAAGGCAGCACGGCTAATGAAGGTTAACAGCGCTGCATTAATAATAACTGCCACCGCAGCACGCCAACCAAAGGTGGATGCCATAAAAGCAGTATCCCAATTAAAGGTTTGAGCCACCATCAATACAGGAGGAGCCGCATACGACGTCAGTACGCCACCGATAGAAATATTAACAAACAATACCCCTAAGGTTAAATATTTAAACCCAGCACGACCGGAACGTTTGAAATACTGATCTCGTAATAATAAAGCCGCCAGTGTCATCGCCGCAGGCTCTGTAATTAACGAGCCAAACAGCGGCACAACTGACATCGTGACAAAAAACATCGCATATTCATTGCGTAGAGGCAAAATAGCAGCGATGAGTTTCACAAGTTTAGACACCATCTCTAAGATGGGTCGACTGGCCGCCACCACCATAATGGCGAATACAAACGCGGGTTCGGTAAAGTTACGGCTATCCATGTATTCAATGGCCTTATCCACGCCAATAAATACGGTGATGAATACCATTAAGATAAAAGCCCAAACACCGAAAACGGCCTCGACTTCGGACAGCATGTGCCACAAACCAGCATGTGGGCCACCCTTATTTGCCAATCGAGCAAATACAGGTACTGAGAAGGTATGAATAATTGCCGTTGCAAACAATACGGTTGCAACGATTTCCATTGTGGTTGGCATGGTGCACCTTTTTTGTAACGCCTTAATCGGCGGTCTGTCTCAAAATACTTGAATATGTTGCGATAATTCAAAAACTGGCGTTATTTTACACGCCTAGTCCAAAACCGCGAATGATTGAGTTTAATTTATTAAGGTTCCCGCCAATGCCGCCGCAACCAGCAAGACACCCACTGTCATATTTGCGCGAAACAAAGGTAATCCTAATTCACGCTTTTTTGGATCAAACTGATAGACCTGCCATGCTAAATGCACGGCAATTGCTGCCATGATGACAAAATAGGCCCAGCTCATGCCCATGGCATAACCGGCCCACATCCACAATACGATGCTGATGCCATAGAAGCCCGTCAGCCATTGTTTCCCGTTATCACCAAAACGAATCGCTGCGGATTTAAGCCCTAGTTTTAGGTCGTCTTCCATATCAATGTAGCCATAAATCGCGTCATAACCGATTTGCCAGCTTACCGCCCCCACCCACATCGCCACTGCGGCTAAAGGCACACTGTTTTGTGTGTCAGACCAGGCCATGAGCATTCCCCAATTAAATGCCACTCCCAATACAGCCTGTGGCCAATGCGTAAACCGCTTGCAGAGTGGATAAATAATCACAAAAGGCAATAGCAATAAGGCTAACCAACGACTATAGGAGTTAATCGCAAGTAATAACAACGCAGCAACGAGCAACTGTATAAAGACAAAAATCAGGGCATTACGTAAGCTAAGCTGACCGCTGGTTAAGGGTCTAAAACGGGTACGCTCTACTTTGTTATCAAAGTCACGATCAAAAATGTCGTTAAAGCAGCACCCTACGCCCCGCATCAATAAGGCACCAAAAGAAAAAATAATGAGTCGCCATAGGTCGGGCCACCCACCCGCAGCTTGAATCAAGGCGGCAATACAAGGCAGCAAGGTCAACCATGTGCCTACCGGTCGATCTAAACGGCACAAACGGGCATACGGCCCCCATGATTGAGGTAACCACTGGGCAACCCAATCATCGGGTCGCATGTCGGCCAAATCAGGCCGTTTATTGTTTTCAATGGGGGAGGGAAAGTGGGGCTGCATAATCGGTTATTTCAAAAAAACAAACAGCCGTGACGGGCACGGCTGCAAGATACACACGCTGTAAAGAATTAGCGCTGTTCGCGGATCAATTGACCTAAGATTTCAATGCCCTCGCGGATACGGTCTTCGGTTACGGTCACGAAGCTCAGGCGGAAAGTGTTGCGTTTGGGTTCACCTGCGGCATAAAAGGGTTCGCCCGGTACAAAAGCCACATTACGCTCAATGGCTTTTTGTAATAGATCCTGTGAGTCCATGTGATCTGGCAACGTCACCCACAAGAACATACCGCCCTCTGGACGTGTCCATTTTACGTCATCAGGAAAGTATTTTTCCATGGCGTCCAACATGTACTGGCATTGACGCTTGTACAAATCACGTACCGTAGGCAAATGAGCCGTTAAAAAGCCGCCTTTTATGGCCTCGTAGACGGCCATTTGGGTAATAGAGGGTGAGTGTAAATCAGTGGCTTGTTTGATTTGAACTAATTTATCAATAATTGCAGCAGGTGCAATGATATAACCTAAGCGCAAGCCTGGGGCTAATACTTTAGAGAAAGAACCCAAACGAATGACGGTTGCACCGGCCTTACGGCCTAGATGCAATAGGCTAGGCTGGGGCTCGCCTTTATAGCGTAATTCCCCGTACGGGTCGTCTTCGACGATAGGAATCCCAGCACTAGCGCAACGCTCTACTAAGTCTTGACGACGCTCTGCGCTCATGGTGCGACCCGTTGGGTTTTGGAAGTTAGGTAACGCGTAAATAAAACGTGCACCCGCTGCCTTTGCGGTAGAGACTTCGGAGGGAATCAAGCCACCATCATCGGTATCCATTGAGACATATTCAGGTTCAAAAACGGAGAACGACTGCAACGCACCTAAATAAGTAGGGGACTCTACTAAGACCTTGCTGTCGGTATCAATAAAGAGTTTGCCCAACATATCTAATGCCTGCTGGGAACCAGAGACAATCAACACCTCGTTTACATTGATCTTAACGTCATCCGTGCTGAGGTCCTGAGCTACCCATTCACGCAATGGGGTGTAGCCTTCGGTAGGACCATACTGCAATGCAGAACGACCTTCGGTGGCTAAGACTGAGTCAAAGGCTTGACGTAGTTCAGAAATAGGGAAACCGTCAGCCGAGGGCAAACCGCCCGCAAAAGAAATAATTTCTGGTCGTGTAGTGACCTTTAGGATTTCTCTGATAGCAGAACTGGTGAGCTGATTGGCTCGGTTAGAAAAAGTATATGAGGTGTGAGAATCCATGATGTGACGATGACCCTGAGTAAAAACAGTTAATTACATCAACAAATATAGTTATACACACTAGATTACAGTATTAAACCTAAAGCGTGAATAGCCAAAGGCACTTCAGCTGGCTTCAGCCCGTATTTTCTCACTCATTCGGCGGCGAAATAACAAAGCGCCCTGATCTGACGGAAGACTTAAACGAGCCCCTTTTGCGTCCATGCCTTTTTGAACCGATTCAAGAACCACCTTATCTTCATTGAATGCAGCGCGAACATCTTCGTTGAAGATTTTAGATACCTCATCATCATTAGGGCTGAAATTGCGCAATTGGAACCAAAAATAACGCGTGTTTTTATCGTCTATAGGTGTCAAAAAATTATAGGAATCCATTAAAAACACATCAGGATGGAAGGGCTCGTTTTCCGTCGCTGTGCCTGCGGGAGTAAAAATAGCACGAATCACAGCATGCGCTGGGTAGCGCATTTCGTATTGCTGCTTTCTATCGCATTTACCCTCAAATTTAACGAATTTTTTATAGAAAGGAGACACCTCAATATCACGTAACCAACGAGATACCGTTACCCCATTCTCTGCCTCGTCCACCTGTAATGGCACACCGATCAAATCATTGCTGCCAAAAGAGGATTGATGCACCCATGTTACATGGGACGGGTCGAGTAAATTATCCGTGATGTATTGGTAGTTACAGGCGATTTCCATGGCATCACCTCGGTTAACACCCCACTCTGGGTCATCCCATTCTTTAATATCGATGATGTCGTCTGCGTTTGCTTTAGTGGCATCGCCCATCCATACCCAAATCACCCCGTATTTTTCTACAGCAGGGAAATGACGCACTACGGCGGCGGCAGGGATCTCCGTTGCTGTCGGCGCCCCCACACATGCCCCAGAGCAATCAAAACGTAATCCATGATAACCACACTCGATGCTATCGCCCTGCACTCTGCCCATAGATAGAGGCAAGCGGCGATGAGGACAGGAATCCTCTAGCACCACCACAGAATGGTCTAGTTTGCGAAATAAAACTAAAGATTGATTTAGCATTTTTACCGCAAAGGGTTTACGGCTTATATCAGAGGCCAAGGCGGCGACATACCAAGCATTTTCTAGGAACATGATTGCAATACACGTAAAAAGAGTAGTAGATCACTCTATAATAAAGCTAAATTAACTAATATAAATTGCGTTATATTTTAGTTTATCTAAAGTATCAATAAGGCAACCCACCTATGGCTGATCTTCCCCCCTTACGAGCTCTACAGATTTTTGAAACCGTCGGTCACAGTCAAAATATCCAAGATGCGGCTCGACGCTTGGGCATTAGTGCGGGGGCCGTCAGTCAACAATTACAATTACTGGAGCAGCACCTCAAGGCCGCTTTGTTTTTTAAAGAAGGGCGACGATTACAATTAACCGCGGCTGGGATTGATTTTCATCAGCGTACCACCGAAGCCTTTGAGCTATTACGTGATGCGCAGACGCAGCTTATGTTAGACCAACAGCAGCGCACCCTACATCTGAGTGCCCTGCCCTCGTTTTTAAATGATTGGTTAGTACCACGCTTGCGATCTTGGCAGGCGGAACAAGCCCCAGCCATCGGTTTACATTTGCATGGTTCTCATCATGAGCCAGACTATGCCAATGAGCGCATCGACTTTCGTTTTACTTATGCCCAATCCGTGCCACAGAGCTTGCACTGGGTAGCGTTATTTACCGATGAGGTATTGCCCGTTTGTCACCCTGATTTATTGCAAAATCAGCTTGTGCGTCAACCAAAAGACCTCGCTCAATTACCCTTAATCAATGTGGACTGGCAACCGCGATTTAGCTCGCCGCCAACGTGGTCAGAGTGGTTTAAGCACTATGCCACCGAACAGATTGAGATCCCCGCCGCAACACAAAGCTTTAGCTTATCTCATCAGGCGCTTGATGCAGTGCGCCAAGGCATTGGAATTATGCTGGCACAGCGTTCTTATATAGAGCAAGACCTACAAGCGGGTTTGTTATGCGCCCCTTTTAGCCATGCCTCGTTACCCTTAGCGTGGCCTTATGTGATGACATGGCAACCTTCGGTGTTTAATAAGCCCCATGCCCGTGATTTTCATCGATTTATTTTGCAGCAAAAAGCAGCTGTTGAATACGTATACAAAACGAACGGTTAAAACCGCTAGGTAATGCCAAGATAATTTTGGCGCCACACCGTAGGAGACACGCCATAACGACGTCTAAAGGCATGACTAAAAGCGGTCGCGTCTTTAAAGCCGTGCTGATAGGCCAGCTCAGCGATAGGACGCCGGTATTTTGGGTCTGCTAAGAGCTGACAACTGCTTTCAAGGCGTTGACGTTGAATTTGAAGCTCACCCAGCTAAAGCAAGGTGATTCTTGTTGTCATCGGTTTAGGCGCCGTGATATTCAATCACGCCC
>NZ_CANRIC010000034.1:0-23240 GCF_947630565.1 uncultured Paenalcaligenes sp. | reverse complement strand
GGGCGTGATTGAATATCACGGCGCCTAAACCGATGACAACAAGAATCACCTTGCTTTAGCTGGGTGAGCTTCAATATTAGGATTAAGCCACGTTCAGCCGTTGGATTTTTATGCACCTTTACCCAAAGAGCCTCGCTTACAGCAGATGGCGAAATCCATTGTTCAATCCCCTGATCAACGTAAACGCCTCTCTGATTGGGCTCACCACTTTAACTGCAGTGAACGCACCTTAGCACGCCATACACAGCACCATACAGGTATGAGTTTTAGCCGTTGGCAGCAGCAACTATTGGTTTTGTTAGCGATGCAAAAACTGGGAAATGGCCAAGCCGTAAAGCGCATTACCGCAGATTTTGGCTACGAATCACCTAGCCCCTTTATTGCACTGTTTAAAGCTATTGTGGGAATGACCCCTGGGCAGTTTAGCCAACAACACCTACACCGCCCAATCAATTAACGCCCATCGCGAATCACTGTTCCGACCTGTGCTGCATTGATTACTGCCAATAAATCGCAACTGGGCCTGTATGCCCTGCTGTAACAAAATTGCCAAAATATACAGATAACTGGGTGTGGCTAGCTCTGGGTTTTGGGCTGGATTTATGGTTGGGTCCGTGCCAAAAGCTGTAGTAGCAGGATAGGTTATATAGACATGTCGCCTTGCTTGAGCACTTAGTTTTGTTAATGCCATATGCATGTCTTCGACCAAAGTAGAACGCGAAGCGACTACCACATCACAAATCGGGACATCTGACCAACTGTCCTCCCATGATTTACATAATGTACTAATATTATGCGCATCATAATGAAGGGCATTGGCCTGTAATTTATCTAACATCCCTTTACTGTAATCCAAGGCGTAAACATGTTTTGCTTTAGCTGCGGCTAAAACAGCAATCGCCCCAGCCCCACACCCTACATCTAAGAGCGTATCCGTTTTACCTATATCCATTGCGGATAAAAAAGCCTGTGTGTAACTATTTTCCAAATGGCCTACTGCAATTTTCTGTGCTTTTTGATCCCACGTTGAGGCCTCTGACCGAGGTCTAGCTGCCCGCTGTTTGTGACGAATATATAGCTGAGAAAAATCAATATCATGAATACTTTGCATCATTTAACGTCTTTAAAAATTTAGCGTCTATTTACGCATGTTTCTATCGCCTACAATAGATTATGATAGACCCACTACTATAATAAGCCATTTATTCGACACATCAGGAGCCATCATTTATGTATCGTTTGCTAACCCGCTATACTGCTTTTTATGCTGTGCTAGTCGCAGCTATTGTATTTAGCTTACTTGCCTTATTTAGCAGTGTTGGCTGGTGGCTACTGGCGCTACCTTTTATTGCCCTGAGTGCTTTAGGCATAGTGGATCTTACCCAAACCCGTCACGCCATACGTCGCAACTATCCCGTTATTGGTAATTTACGCTTTTTATTCGAGTTCATTCGCCCTGAAATTCGTCAATATTTCATGGAAAGTGATGATCAACAATTGCCTTTTTCACGGGCAGATCGATCATTGGTGTACCAACGCGCTAAACAACAAGAAGACAAACAACCCTTTGGTACACAACAAGACGTTTATAGTCCTGGCTACGAATGGATCAATCACTCCATGATCCCAAGCACAATTAAAGACATTAACTTTCGTGTACAGGTCGGTGGCCCTGACTGTAAAAAACCTTACTCTCTGTCTGCGTTTAATATCTCAGCCATGAGCTTTGGAGCCTTATCTGCTAATGCCGTCATGGCCTTAAATCGAGGCGCTGTATTAGGAAACTTTGCCCATGACACTGGCGAAGGCGGAATCAGTCGCTACCATAGCAAATACGGCGGAGACTTAATCTGGAATATAGGCTCTGGTTATTTTGGCTGTAGGGATGAAAACGGCCAGTTTTCCCCAGAACGATTTGCTGAGCGCGCCCAGCAAGAGCAAGTCAAAATGATTGAAATCAAACTATCTCAAGGTGCTAAACCGGGGCAAGGCGGAATTTTGCCTGGGGCTAAGGTTACACCGGAAATTGCTGCGGCTCGTGATGTACCCGTTTGGCAGGACTGTATTTCCCCCCCACAACACAGTGCCTTTAAGACACCGGTAGAGCTACTTGAGTTCGTAGCTCAATTACGCGAACTATCTGGTGGTAAGCCCGTCGGCTTTAAACTCACTATAGGACACCCTTGGGAATGGTTTGCTATTGCTAAAGCCATGGTAAAAACCAACATCACTCCCGACTTTATTGTGGTGGATGGTGCCGAAGGCGGCACGGGGGCCTCTCCCGTCGAATTTATGAACCACGTAGGAGTTCCCTTAGTGGAAGCCTTGCGTCTGGTACACAATACTCTGGTAGGTATTGGTCTACGAGAACAAGTAAAAATAGGCGCCTCAGGAAAAATCATCAGTGCCTTTGATATGGCTAGAATCATGGCATTAGGGGCTGATTGGTGTAACAGCGCCCGAGGCTTTATGTTTGCCATTGGCTGCATTCAAGCCTTAACGTGCCACACAGGCAAGTGCCCAACCGGGGTAACAACCCAAGATCCTATTCGACAAAAAGCCTTAGTTGTCTCGGACAAATCACTGCGTGTGGCGAGCTACCACAACAACACACTCAAAGCCCTAGCCGAACTATTACGCGCGGCAGGCCTAGAGCGCCCCTCTGATCTACGTCCTCACCATGTGGCTAGACGTATAGCCAATGGCGAAGTACGCGTTTTATCTGCTATTTTCCCTGATTTAGAAAAAGGCGATTTACTACGCGGAGAGTTCCGCCATACGGTATTTAGACTAGGCTGGCCTATGGCAAACCCTGACTCATTTGAGCCTGAGTACAGCCTTAGTGCAGCCATGTCTGGCTTAGGTCAGGTCAAACCTCCCACCAAAGACAGCTCAGAGCAATCCGAAAATCGTAGCATTTAATCCAAAAAACACATAAACCGTCATATCGTAACAAGGCCCCTACATCATAGGGGCCTTGTTCTATCAAGTCTCAAGCAAAAAACTAAATTCCACCCATCAACATATATTTAGTTTCCATGTAATCCTCAAGGCCATACTTAGCGCCCTCTCGACCCATACCGGACTGTTTAACCCCACCAAAAGGTGCTGCCTCGTTAGATAACAGTCCACTATTGATGGCAACCATTCCGTACTCTAAGGACTCGGCGACTCGCCACACCCGCCCTATATCACGGCTATAGAAATAAGCGGCTAAACCATACTCTGTGTCATTTGCCAGTTGAATGACTTGTTCCTCGGTGCTAAAGCCTCATAAAATAGAGATAATTAATGACGGATTGTCTGTACGCCTACGCCACCATCTATCTCGCCATATACCTCTATGTTGGATTGCCCCGAATGGGTCTGACTCTGTTGAGCACAAGCCGCTAATAACAAGCTAATAGCAATCAAAAAAATGGGTCTCATACCTGTCTCCTAGAGTAGACCTCGGTCGTATAAATACTGTAAACAAACCTCACCATCAACCATATCGGCGGCGAAAATGCCCTGCCCATCTAATTCGTAGGCCTGCAATAGATACTCGGCAGCACGCTCGTGTTCTAGACGCCAATGACATTTACCTAGCATGTAATAGGGATAGGGATTTTCTTTGGACTCAGGACAAGTTAAGGCTTGATTTAGTACGACTATCGCCTCATCAAATAGTTCCAAATGATAATAGGCTTCGCCCATAGAGGCATACAGCCAGAAAGCAGCCTGCCACTGAGAGGCTGGCGTAGGCAATAACTGTAAGGCACTTTGCCACAAAGTAATCGCATCACCGAGCCGACCTTGATCTATGGCCTCATTACCCTGACCTGCCAAATCTTGAATTTCAGCGTATATTGTCTCAGATAACTGCATACCCATTCCTTTTGTCTAAAAGAACATTATGCCTAATCTAGAGCAATTAATCAGCTACAGTGTCTACCCCATCATTAATGCACTCGCTTGCATCTGTTGATCGGAGCTTAGCGTTTTAACTGCATCCGCCAAATCACCCGCCACTTTCATGTAAGCGCCTTCTAGTGACATGATCTCTGTCTGCAGCATCTGCACACGCTGTTTACGCAAATCAGCACGTAACTGAGTATCATTCATCACTTTTTGTAACTCAGTGATTTTAGCCATGAGTTTTTGTTTAATTTCGCGTAGCTTTTTTAATAACTGTTTAATCATGTCTGGCAAGTCACTCTCATCGATATCTTGATTTGAGATCATTGCCCCACCTTTACTACGCATTTTTGCTGCCTCGGATAAGTCCACATGGATATCCGTTGGCTTTTGAGTTAAGGGTAATAATGCCTCTGGTAACGCAGGCGCAGAACTTTTTTGTTGTTGATAGTGAGTGCCTCCGTCTAGCTGTGCATTTAACACATTTGAAACCTGTTTTACTGTCATGACGGCACCCTCTCTATTTATAATGATTCATACCCTAGTAACGGCAACCCAACCAGAATCTATAGACAAACAAAAAGGCATAGCCTTATGAGCTATGCCTTGATGCCGTTATCGTTTTTTGCTTGGTTTAGCTATTAACCGGTACTAAACGAGGGGCGATCATATTTTGAGGTTTCAAAATATCATTCAAGACCTCTTCGTCTAACAGCTGTTCTTCGCGTACCAACTCCAAAATACCTCGACCTGTAGCTAAGGCTTTTTTAGCAATGCGAGTGGAGTTTTGGTAACCAATATACGGGTTTAGAGCTGTCACCAAACCAATAGAGTGTTCGACTAAATGCAAACAGTGGGCTTCGTTAGCTGTGATGCCTTCGATACATAAGTCGCGCAACATATCCATAGAGCGATGTAGCAAGCGAATGGAATCAAACATCTTGAAAGCAATAATGGGCTCCATGACGTTTAATTGCAATTGACCGGCTTCGGCAGCCATCGTCAAGGCCAAGTCATTACCAATAATTTCAAAGGCAACCTGATTCACAGCCTCTGGGATTACGGGGTTAACTTTACCAGGCATAATGGAGCTGCCCGGCTGACGCGCTGGCAAATTGATCTCATTAATACCAGTACGTGGCCCGCTGGACAATAAGCGCAAATCATTACAAATTTTGGACAGTTTCACCGCAGTGCGTTTTAGCATGCCGGAAAACAAGACAAAATCACCCATATCAGAGGTGGCTTCAATCAAGTCAGCAGCCGGTTTAACCCCATGACCACTAATTGCAGCCAAGCGATCCACCGCCAAGTGTTGATAGCTTGGGTCAGCATTGATACCTGTACCAATTGCTGTACCACCCAAGTTAATTTCACACAGTAGCTCTGGCACTAAAGTGCGTAAGCGACAAAGGTCTTCTTCGAGTGTAGTGGCAAAGGCTTGGAATTCTTGGCCCAATGTCATAGGAACCGCGTCTTGCAACTGTGTACGACCCATTTTTAAAATGTGATCGAACTCTTTGGCTTTTGCGGAGAAAGCACCAATCAACTGCTCTAGGCTTTGTAATAAGCGATCATGACCCAATAATAAACCTAAGCGAATCGCTGTAGGATAGGAGTCATTGGTCGACTGAGCCATATTGACGTCATTATTCGGGTCAACTTGCTTGTAATCACCTTTAACGCAACCTAAGTGCTCTAGGGCGACGTTAGCAATGACTTCGTTCGCATTCATGTTGGTGGACGTACCTGCACCACCTTGGATCATGTCCACAATAAACTGGTCATGAAATTCACCTTGCATAATACGCTGACAGGCATGCGTAATAGCACTGTGTTTACATGTGGTTAGGTAACCTAACTGATGATTTGCATCGGCGGCGGCATGTTTTACCATTGCCAAGGCAATCACAAAATTAGGGAAATGAGAAAGCGGTACACCAGACAATTTAAAGTTCTGGGCAGCGCGTAGCGTTTGCACGCCATAGTAAGCCTCTGAAGGGACTTCTAATTGACCTAAAAGGTCTTCTTCGGTACGAGTAGATACAGTTTCTGACACGATAATTTAACCTAAGCAAAAGCTTTATATATAAACGGCGAAAAATTATTTTAAAACGCAAAAAGGCTATAGCGCTAATGTTTTTTTGCGTTTTTCATGCGCAAACGAACATTTTTTTATATTATGAGACAGTTAAGATTATCACCTTAGACGCCACAATCCAAGCCTTGAGCCATGAAACCGATCGCCAACCGTATCTATAAAGCTATTTTCATCGTCAGTCTGATCAGTATGATCACCATGGTGCTGACGCTGTTAATCGCTAATGAAAGCTTAGAGCAAACCATGCTAACTATGCAGCCTGATCTAAGCCAGAGCCCTATTAGCGCGCCTTCGGCCCCTCATAGCCCCTTTGTTTGGCATAGTGAATCTCATCAAATTGCGTATATCCCTAGTAAACCTGATATCAGCGTAACGGCCCCTGCGGTCTTTAGTGCGTTGCAAGATCAAGACAGTGCAGAGGTCAAGGTCGGAGACCAAACCTATTTACTTAATAAACAAGTTATTGAACATGGCACACTGTATGTCGCACGCAACATTACCGCTTTTGAAAAACGAGAAGAACGGTTTAATGCCTTGTTAATCTTATTGGTTTTAGGGATATCTATCCTAAGCTGGTGGTTAGCCCGCATCAGCAGTAGAAAAATATCCACCCCCTTACGCAAGCTAAGCCACACCATTCAACAACTGCCTGTAGGCCCGAATTTACCGCAACTTAAACTGAGTTACCAAGACCAAGAACTGCATGATATCGCCCAAACATTTAATCGTTTTCTAGCTGAGTTAACTGCGTATATGCAGCGTGAAAAGAACCTATTAAACCTAGCTAGCCATGAGCTGCGTACACCTATAGCCGTCATGGCAGGTGCAATTGATGTCATAGAATCCAGAAATCAGCTCGGCCCAGCGGACCATAAAACGCTACAACGCTTAAAACGGGCCAATCAAGACATGGCAGATAACATCAATACGATTTTGCGATTATCTAGGCACGAAGCGCACAGCGATGAAACAGAGATCAATCTAGAGCACCTAATCCATGAACTGCTCATTGATATGAGCTCTGTATATGCCATCAAAGAGCGAGTCCAACTGCACTGTCACGAAACCAGCCATGTCAAAAACAACGCCCTATTAGTCTCTATGTTGCTGCGTAATCTAATTCAAAATGCCTTACAACACACCACAGGTACGATACACATCAACTTATATGCTGATCATTTTCATCTACAAGATCAAGGCAGTGGGCTTACTACGCAACAACAAGCACGTTTAGGTCAAAATCATGCCCCCTCCACAGGGGGGCTGGGCTTATATATTGTGACCTTAATGTGTGAAAAGCTGGATTGGCAATTAACCTTACAAAGCCAACCAAACCAAGGGACTCAGATAGAGCTGTATTTTTCTCAATCAGCTCACCCACCCACCACTTAATCATCTACTCGATATTGACTAAGTGTAATGAATCCACATTGATATAGCCGATGCGTCCTTGATGATTACACACTAGCCACCAATCCCCCCGCTGTGCATGAGTCAAAAAGAGCTGTCGAGGCTCCACCACCCCCACCACCGTACTGTCTCTTTTAGGTCGCCGATAAATCGTCAAGGTTTTATATAAACTGCGACCCTTTTTTTGAAAAAAATGTCGAGGTAGCGGCGTGGGTAGCCAAACGCCATCGTCTGACTGCGTCACCACGTTGTAATCCAACAAGCGCTGCAAAATACGTAATGTATCCCCAGCACGAATCGCCAAATGAGATTGTAAGTCGGCGGGTGTTGCCCGCTGTTCTAGCCAGACCCAATTAGCCGCCTCTGTGATTAAATCCATGCCCAACCCCACCACACTTAACGAAGTATTTTCAACAGCACATAACGCCGACTACTACCCTCCATTATGGTCTGTATCCCATTTTTTTGCAGCTCCGCTAATGCTGAAGGACTCATTGCGATGTAATCACCCGCCGGTATATGGCGCACTTCCGCCAACGATATAGCATGGGCTTGGCCCTGACATAAAACAGCCTTAATACTTGCATACTGCTGGGCATATTGAATCAACATGGCACGACTCTGGTCTGTACTACCGTCATCCACCAAGATCAACTCAAAAGGGTGCGCCACATGCTGCATAATCGGTAACAGACGCTGCACTAGCTGCGGCAATACTGCCTGTTCGTTATAGATAGGAATGATCACACTGATCAATCCGCCATGAGCCAAAGCACGAGGTAATGCGTCCATTGTCTTTCCATATCATTGAAAACAGAATGAAGGCAGGATAGCTCTTTGGGCAGCAAAAATTTGGCAATCAAATATCAAATTTTCATCAAAAAAGCCCTAGTGCTAAGAAAGCGACTAGGGCTGATGTAGGCTGTGAGAATAAATTAACTAAAAAGCACCCGACAACGCATGGTGCCTGGAATATCTTTTAATGCCTGATAAGCCAATGAGGAGTGATCCTGATCCACATCAATCACCACATAGCCCACGGCCTCATCCGTCTGTAAAAACTGACCGGTGACGTTAATCTGATTATCAGCAAACACTTTATTAATCGCCCCCAACATACCAGGCTGATTTTTGTGCACATGCAAAATCCGGTGTTTGCCAGGGTGTGATGGCAAGGCAAGCTCAGGGAAGTTAACGGAAGACACGGAGGTGCCGTTGTCACTGTATTTCACCAGTTTTTGCGCAACCTCAATACCAATATTAGCTTGTGCCTCTTGGGTGGAACCCCCAATATGCGGCGTTAAAATCACATTATCAAAACCACGCAATGGGCTCATGAACTCATCATTGTTTGAACGAGGCTCAACTGGGAACACATCAATGGCAGCACCCGCCAAATGCGAATCTTGAATCGCTGCGGCTAAGGCATCAATATCTACAACAGTACCGCGAGCCGCGTTCATTAAAATAGCGCCTTTTTTCATCGCACGCAGCTGGGGCTCACTCATCATCAGATGCGTGGAAGGCAATTCAGGCACATGCAATGACACCACATCACTTTGGGCCAACACGTCCTCTAATCGATCTACTTGGCGAGCATTACCTAAAGGTAACTTCGTTACCACATCGTAATACACCACATGCATCCCTAAAGCCTCTGCTAGCACCGAGAGCTGCATCCCAATTGAACCATAACCAATAATACCTAGCGTTTTACCACGTGCCTCGTAAGAGCCCGCTGCCGTTTTTAACCATTCACCACGGTGCGCAGCCGCACTTTTTTGAGGAATACCACGCAACAGCATAATCGCCTGACCTAACACTAGTTCAGCCACAGAGCGCGTATTCGAGTGTGGAGCATTAAATACCACAATGCCTTGCTCGCGTGCGGCATTTAAATCGACTTGATTAGTACCAATACAAAAGCAGCCAACCGCAACGAGCTTTTCGGCTACGGCAAATACATCCTTAGTTAGCTGCGTGCGAGATCGGATTCCCACAAAATGCGCATCAGCGATTTTTGCTTTTAGTTCGGCTTCGGACAGCGCACTGGAAATGGACTCAATATTGTTATAACCAGCGGCCTTAAAAGTAGTAATTGCATTTTGGTGCACACCTTCAAGTAAAAGAATGCGGATTTTACTTTTATCTAAGGATGTCTTATTCATCGGTAACCTTTTGTACAAGAAAAATAGAACCATCAAGCCATGATGCTAACACAGCCCAAAAGCGGCTTGTAAATACCCCTACCACCTACATAGACAAAGCCAAATTACGGTATATTGAAGCCTTTGAAATTTTATACATAGGGTATTAACTTGATTAGTAGTCTCAATCAGTTTTTAGGCGGCGAGCTTGTTCGTATTATCTCGTCGGCTCTTGTCATCGTTGTGGCAATTATCCTCAACCATCTAAATGTTCGTTATCAAACCTCACCCGCACGAGCCCAAGCCAAAAGAGGCCAAGGTCGCCAGCAATTAGTCTTAATCAAAAATGTCATTATCCTCAGTGCAGTGAGTTTTATTGTAATGATTTGGGCCACAAAAATTGCAGGCGTGGCGATTTCGCTCTCTGCCTTTGCTATGGCCTTAGTGCTATCGACTAAAGAGTTGATTATGTGTATTACAGGCTACACCATGTTTGCTATGTCACGCCCTTTTAATGTGGGCGATCACGTTGCGCTCAGTGGTATTCAAGGTCTGGTAGTCGATGTAGACCTATTAAACTTAACGCTCTCAGAAACAAATGGATCCCACCAAATCACGGGTAAAACCATTATATTACCTAATAGCGTTTTACTCACGGCGGTGATTACGAATCATTTAGGTTTAGGCGCTTTTGTAGTAGGTACAGTACGCATGGCCGTCCCCTATGCCGTGAATCGACAGGCGTTTAGTGACATTGCTATTGCTACGGCAACCCAGATCTGCGAACCTTGGGCTAATGACTCCCAACGCCATTTTCAACGCTTAGGATCACGCGCTTTATTAGAGGCCCCATCAAATAAAGTGGAGGTTTTTTGGGAGCCAGTAGATACCAAACAGCACTGGGTAGAGATTCGTTTTTTAGTTCCAGTAGCACAACAAGAACACGTCGCTCAACTCATTCAAAATCAAATATGGGAACAATACGGCGAAGAGCTTGCTGCTGTAAATAAAGCATAGAAAAAGGACTTCAGCAATATAAGCCGAAGTCCTTTTCTGTATTGATCTATGGATATAAATGACGACTATTACGACTCGATCGTCACCGTGCCTGCTTTAAGCACCACACCATTTGCCAAACAGTCCCCTACAGGGCATTTTTCAGCAATATAAGTCACAAACTCATCCACTGCGGCTTTAGGAGAAGGGCTTTTGATGTAATAGTGATAACGGACTTCGGTAAAACCACAACGCACATCGGCTTTATCCAAAAACCCATCCAAATCCAAATCACCCTCAAGCTCAACACGAAAATCGTCTAGCTGAACACCAAACTTTTGGGCATAAACCCGTGCCACAATTGCCTGACACGCACCCAATGCACCCAATAGGGCCTCTACAGGATTCATTCCTGTATTTGTTCCACCCAGATCAACGGGCTCATCCAACACAAACTGAAAGCCACGAGCACTTACCTGAACCACCGTACCATTTTGCAAATGCGCGGAGGTTTTAACTTGTTGAACTGCCATAATTGCCCCTAAAAATAAAAAGGAATCGATTCAACTACTTTTAGTGTAAATAAGTTATTCTTTCCAGTGTGCAAAGACGGCATTAATTTGTTCTACAGCAAAAGCCATATCATCTAACTCACCGTCTTCGTGGCAATAACCAAGCTCTCGGCCTAAGTTTCCAAATTCTTTTCCAGGAAAGCCTTGATTAACCCCTTTTTTATTGACTACTATCGCAGACAACAAAGGGCGATTATTCGTATCTTCTTCGGTGGAAATCTCATTCAAATAAGAAGTCAGCGTTTGGCGATCATCCGGATTTTTTAAATTTAGTTTAAGCAATGCTGCTACATCATCATAAAAAACCGTTTTTTGTTTTTTTGCCACATCTTTCAAATATTCAGCCAACACACTAACCGCCACCAGACTCTCCAAGACTCAATGCATCCCCTAAATCCAACCCAGATGCAGAAAAAAAAAGTATAAATAAAGGAACATGATTATACCTTTTTAACGCCTTTTTAGCACCCCATTAAGGACAAATAGCAGTCTATAATTTCAGCCAATGCCCTTAGTAAAAATAAGCGGCTCTTTTTTCTTCTCTACACTGGACAAACCAAACATGTCAGAAAAACCCATGGATCAAGATCAACAAACGCTCTTAGGCATTGCTTTTGCCGATCAAGCCTTATTGTCCGCACATATTGCTATGTTTGCGGCTAAAACTGGCAATCCTCACGAGACTATCGATTTATTGCATGAAATTACCGATGAGATATCAAACCGCTATAACTTATCAGGTGTAGCTAAAGACACCATGAAACTGCGCATCAGTAAAACCATTAGCCTGGCTTCAGCGATTATTGGTAATAAAAATGCTACGACAAGCTCTGACAAGCACTAACAATACAATGTCCCCTCAAGGCAACTGCGGGGACTTCGCTTATTACCACCAAATAGAACGACGGCACAGCAATCTGGATTCCAGCGACACTCACTACTACGAGCCGCGGTACTACCCCCTGCCGCCATGCAGCCGGAACAGATGCCCTATTATTTAGCTAAGGTGCTAAAACCATATGGTTAATATCAAAACCTTGGGCCTGTGCGTAATTAAGTAGCTGCTGTACGACCTCAGGATCTGCGTTCTTGTTTCTGGACAAAACCCATAAGTATTCACGATTAGGCGTACCCACCAACGAGTATTCGTAATTACCCTCTAGCCTTAAAATCCAATAATCACCCCAAACAAATGGCAGCCAAGACATCCACTCTGGGGCAAATCGGACCTCTAGCTTTGCCAAGTTAACCTCACCCGCCTTCGCCAAACGCCCCTCTCCTGACGCAACGGCAACAGAGCCATCCTTTTGTAGGCACTGGTTTGTTACTGAAATGGTTGTGTTTGAAGTTAAGACATACTCAGCCTCTACATCACCAATACAGTCTTTTTGAAAACGATTGGGTAGGCGAGCCTGCTCATACCATTTGCCCATGTATTTATTTAAATCGACATCGGCTTGTGTGGTCAAATTCGAATCCATGGCGGTGCAACCCAGTAAGGTCGCAGCAATTGAAACACATAGAATATTTTTCATGGGCTTTCTTCTTAATGAGATCAATTAAGAATAGCTCTTAAAACCGCTATTGAAACTGATCTGAAATCCATCTAATCCCAAAATAAAAAGGGTATGGCGCAATCGCTATGATTAGCCCTTGGGCATAAGAAAGCCCAAGTAACCCGTAGCCAAATGGGGCTAACAACACATTCAACCAAAAAATACCCATACCCGCAAAACCACTCATTAACGAGTTAACCCAGCGATAGACTAAAAAACCAATCCCAACAACCGCTAGCGGTATAGCCACCCATTGCCAAATCGGTAGGCCTAACACCCAAGTTAAGGCCGGGCCTAGACCAAAAAAACTAGCCACAATATTGACTACACTTAAAAACAGAGCGCCCCCAAGGGCAAAACCGGGAAGGTATTGGAGCATTTTTTAGGTTCTTTTTTTGCAATAATACTTTTGTGCATGTATGCACTTCTTGGTATCGAGCCCTAGCATGACTAAACGGCTGCCGTGTGGCTTCTGAGTCTGCGGTTTTGTGGGCCGGGGACTACCAATGGGTTATGTATTATAATTTGAAGGAATTTTAATCTTGGTTGGTTAGATATGATGATACTCTTAAAAAAGCTACTCTTTAAAATAATCAATAGCATTGTGGTGCTCGCTCTTGCTGTTGTCATCATTGTTGCCTTTTACTTTGGTGTAGGTAACCTACTTTCATCACTTCTGCTGTAGTCGTGTGGCCAATCAGCCTGCGTCCAGTCTTTACGTTAGCGTGAGGACGCTATCAAGACCAACACAGGGGTTATCGTTTCAAAAAATGGCAAAATTATTGAAATTACGGCCGCTGAACTAAAAGACAAACCTCTTGAGCTGCCTTTACAGCCCTAACCCCTAACTCAAAACCCTCATCAAACCCATCTGCATGTGCAGGACTAATCATTAGCCCTATACCTATAGCCACAACAGCTATCACTTTCTTCATATCTCTCTCCGCATTAATTAATACGAAGATAGTACCAACAAAAAGCCCCTCGATTGAGGGACTGAAACTCTAACCAACGACTAAAGCTCGCGCAATGGCGGACAAACTGCTTGCGAAAGTCCCAATTTGGGACCATAATAAATCTATGAGAGTCATCGCTATTAGCACCCTACGTCAATTCTGGGAAATGCATCCAGATGCAGAGCAGCCTATCAAGGCGTGGTTTGATGAGGCGAGCAAAGCCACATGGACACAACCCTCTGATGTAAAAGCCCACTATGGAAACGCAAGCATCTTAAAAAATCGCCGCGTTGTATTTAACATTAAAGGCAATGACTATAGGTTAATCGTTGCCATCGCCTACAAGCTAGGCATCGTTTACGTCAAATTTATTGGCACGCATGCTGAGTACGACAAGATTGACGCTGAAACGGTTGATATGGAGTGAACTATGGAAATCCGCCCTATTCGTACTGAGGCAGACTATAAAGCTGCCTTAAAAGTAGTATCTCGCTTGGTTGAGCTTGATCCAGATATTGATACACCTGAAGGTGATCAACTGGATGTGCTGGCTACTCTTATCCAAGTCTATGAAGCCAAGAACTTCCCAATCGATCTACCAGATCCTATTGAAGCCATTAAGTTTCGTATGGAGCAAGCAGGCCTTACAGCTAAGGACCTTGAGCCTATGATCGGTCGCCGTAACCGTGTTTATGAAATTCTAAATCGTAAGCGCCAACTAACCCTGCCTATGATCTGGAAGCTTCATACAGAACTTGGCATTCCAGCTGAGAACTTGATTCAGCCTCCGGCTGAGTTGGCTCACGCTTAACACTACAAAAAAGCCACCCGTTAAGGTGGCTTCATGCCCTTGATATACAAGGAAAATTCTTGGTGGCTCATCCCTGAATTGGTGAAAACCAAAACCGAACCAGAAAACCCGTTTATTTTCAATGACCTACAAGCTGATTTTTATATTGCAGTAGTTCTTTGTAGCAGTGGCAATGTTTTTTCAGTTAGATTTCCTTCAATAAATCAATCGTTTCTTCTGCCACAACTCTGGTCAAAAAACTCTGCCCTTCTGCTAGCCGTTTTGCAAACTCGTCGGGCGTGTAAATCGTGGGATTAACGATACGTTGTAATTCCAACTCGGCTTGCTCTAATAGCTGCATGACTTCGCTATAGCTCAAGCCATCACCCACTAGCATCACGTCCACATCGCTACCTGCATGCTCACTGCCCTTTGCTATAGAGCCATAAACAAAGGCTTTCTGAAGCTTAGGTAAAATAGGCGCTAAAGTGGATTTTAAAACTTCAGCCACACCAAAAGTTTTCCTCACAATAGTAACCAATTCAGGCATGATAGGAGATGCTTTATTGGCTTGGTAATGGTTTTGATTGCCTTGTTTAGTCATAACCAATAAGCCTGCGTCTGTTAGCTTACTCAACTCACGGCTAATCGCTCCACGTCCCATATCAGCCAGACGTACTAGCTCATTCAAATAGAAGCTTCTATCAGGCTGTCCAAACAATAAAGCCAACACTTTTTGCTGTGCTTTAGTAAAGAGTGCGTCACCGATGCTTGTTCTCACTAGACACCCCTCGAAAAGACCCAATATGGGTATGATAAGACCTAAAATGGGTCTAGTCTAGCAGAACCCCATTCATCCAGATAGCTAAGGCGCTCATCACCACTCCGTCTGTGGCCGTGTGGCCTCTACGGGGGTGCTATGGTTAGACCGGGCCATGCCCAATATCAGACTATAATGAGAACCACGTGGATTACCCCCTCCTTCTCAACCATTAAAACCAATACAGACTATCTATGAGCGAGACTAAGCGCGTCATTATTATTGCTGGCCCCAACGGAGCGGGTAAAACCACTTTGGCTCGAACCCTTCTCGCGCCCCTTAAAGACTCAATTCGGTTTATTAATGCGGATTATATCGCGGCCGGTTTATCGCCTTTTGACCCAGAGCTGGTAGCTATACGAGCCGGAAAAATCATGTTGGAGGAAGTGCAAAATTGCTTTCATCGTGGTGAAAGCTTTGCCATTGAAACCACTCTAGCGGGTAAAGGGTACTTAAAGCATATTAAACGTTGGCATGAGGCGGGTTATCACGTCAGTTTGATTTTCCTCTCGCTTAACGATGTTAATATATCTATTGAACGTGTTGCTAGACGTGTGTCACAAGGAGGACACCATATTCCTACTCCCGTTATACAACGTCGATTCAAAGCGGGTTTAGCGAATTTTCATAATCACTATAAGCATATCGTTGACACATGGACCCTCTACGATAACTCTGAACACACGCCGTTATTACTGGACTGGAAAGAAAACCAATGAGAGCGATTGACCTAAAACAAGCAAAAGACCCTTTCATCCTTGAAGCTTTTGATGCGCTTAAACGCGCTGCAAATCTAGCTCGTGAAGACGCTATCAAGACCAATACAGGGATTATCGTTTCAAAAAACGGCAAGATTATTGAAATTACGGCCGCTGAGTTAAAGCAAGAAGCCCTGATTTCAAAAAAAAGCGCTGAGTAGTGAAGTGCGGGAGTTAGACCGGGCGTGGCCCGGCCTTCACAGGGGGAGTCTCTCTACCCCTCCAAATAACCCAACGCCACTCGCATCATTTTCAAGTTCAATGCACGCTGCTCCCCGTATAACTCGTATACCGCGTCTTCGCTCAATACCCCACATTTAACGCTATCTAAGGCGCCCTCATCCCTCGCTTTCACGTCCTCATGCCACTGCGCACTACCGTAATACGCCATGAGCTCGCTAAAGTCTGGCTGAAAACGCTGCCATTCAGCGATGAGCGCTTCTAAGTTGCGCACTAGCTCTGCGCCATTGTCTAAGATGGCTTCTTGGTGTTGGATGTTTGCGATTTGCTTGGTCATGGTGACTCCTCCTAATAGTAGCTTTATGACTTGTTTCTGTACCACAGAATAAACAGGCCATTAAAGCCTTAGCCCGCATGAGCGATGGTAGCTACCTAATGACGCAACGTTACATTACCGTCACTGCTGGCGGTTGTGGCATGTAAGAGAGACAAAGCATGAGTAACAATAAAGCCCGCGTTTGGATCAGTACCACTACGCCTAAACTTGGTGAATTAGTCCGCGTACGTGCATTGGTCACCCACCGCATGGAAACAGGCTTTCGCCTTACTGGCGATGGGAAAGCTCCTGCTCGCAATATCATCCATACCTTTGAGGTCAAACTCAACGACCAGCTGCTTTTTAGTTGGTCGCCCGAGACTGCTATATCTCAAAACCCATATATAGAATTTACTTTCAGAGCTAACCAAGCTGGTAGACTCAGCATGCAATGGACCGATGACGAAGGTCAGGTCATTACAGACGACCTTGAGCTAAGCCTTAGTGCTTAGATTTTAAAGGGTATTACCATCATCTTCATGTGCCGTTCTAACACGGCACATGTGATTTTTATTTTAGTGCCATGTCTACTTTAGCTACTTATTCTCATTGGGCGCTGGGTATTGCGGTTCTGGGGCTCAGCACCTTTTACCAGCCCACTTTTGCTCAAAAAACCTTTGATATCAGTGTGTTGTCTGGTTCGTGTGCCAATTGCCACGGCGCCGAGGGTCGATCCAACACCATTATTCCCTCTTTGGCAGCTCAGCCCGAAGCCCTGTTACGCGAAAAGCTCTATGCGTTTAAATCCGACGCCCTTCCTGCAAACACCACCGTAATGAATCGCTTAGTCAAAGCACTAAGTGATGAGCAACTGGACGCGCTCGCCGTCTACTTTGCCCAGATTCCAGCCACACCCGTCTCAGGAGCGAATTAAACATGAACACTTTAAAAAACCTCTCAAGACGTCAATGGTTACAACGAGTCGGCGGTACGACCTTAGCAGGTACAGTTTTACTTTCTGTGCCCTCCTTTGCTCGTGCAGCCCAACCTAACGTAGTGGTGATCGGCGGCGGTTTTGGTGGTGCTACCGCCGCTCGTTACATTAAACGTCGCTATCCCCAAGCCGACGTCACTCTGATCGAGCCCAGCAAACACTACTATACCTGCCCTTTTAGCAATTTATATTTAGCAGGCTTACGTGAATTCGATGAACTCGGCCATGGGTTTGAAGACCTCAAAGCACAAGGTATTCATGTGATTCACGACCTGGCCACGGTCGTAGACGCCGACAAAAAACAGGTGCAAGTGAGCACAGGTCAAGCACTCAGTTATGACAAGCTCTTGCTAGCACCGGGTGTGGATATTAAGTGGAATGCCCTTGAAGGCTACGATGAAGCGGCGAGTTTATTGGCTCCGCATGCTTGGAAAGCCGGCCCTCAAACCCAATTACTAAAAGAACAACTCGAAGCCATGCCTGACGGCGGCGTGTTTTTAATGGTCGCCCCTGAGAACCCCTTCCGCTGCCCTCCCGGACCCTATGAACGCGCCAGCATGGTGGCTCATTACCTCAAGCACAACAAGCCTAAATCTAAAATATTGATTCTAGACGCCAAAGACAACTTCTCTAAACAAGGTCTATTCCAACAAGGCTGGGAACAACATTACGGCGACATGATTGAATGGGTGCCTTATTCCCAAGACGGCAAGGTCATACGTGTGGACGCCGGAAAGCGTCAGGTGGAAACCGAGTTTAGCGAAATTCATCAAGCCGACGTGCTCAATGTGATTCCGCCGCAAAAAGCCGGTGCCATTGCAGCGGCTGCCGGCGTTACCGATGCCAGCGGCTGGGTTCCTGTACACACCGATACTTTCGAATCCAAACTGGTGCCTGATATTTATGTAGTGGGCGATGCCACCATTGCTTCGCCTATGCCTAAATCTGGCTTCTCCGCTAATGCTCAAGCTAAAGTCGCAGCAGCTGCCATTGTGAACTCGTTACTAGATCAACCCACCGCTGAACCCTATTTCGCTAACACCTGCTACAGCTTAATTGCACCTGAACACGGTATTTCAGTCGCTAATGCTTACGCCCTAGAGAATCAAAAACTCATTGAAACCTCTGGCGGCGTCAGTCCCATCGACGGTGATGCCACTTTCAGACAACTTGAGGCGGAATATGGCTCTGCTTGGTATCAAGCCATTTCTGAAGACATTTGGAACTCACCCTTAGCCAAGGTCAAATAAATTGGAACATAGCGCTTCTTTAGTTTTAGGATTAGGTCTGCTCATTGGAGTCACATTTGGCGCTGTGGGTCAGGTCACGGACTTCTGTTATTACCGTGGCCTCAAAGAACGTTGGACTAAACAGCCGGGGTCAAAACTACAAAGCTTTGCCCTCGCCTTAGCCGTAGCCCTACTCGGCACGCAGCTCAGTGTGGCTCTAGGCTGGCTAGACCTAAGCCAAACCGTTTACCTCAACCCCCGACTATCGTGGTTAATGCTGCCTTTAGGCGGACTGTTGTTCGGTTATGGAATGGCCTTGGCCAACGGCTGCGGAGCGCGTGCTTTAGTTCTACTGGGGCAAGGCAACCTGCGTTCCCTAGTGGTCTTGTTGTTTTTAGGGATCTCCGCCTTAGTCACCTTGACTGGCTTATTGGGGGGCTTACGTCTAGCAATAGCCAATCAAACCGTACTTAACTTAGACCATGTTAGTCCTGCCCAGTGGGGCTCTCCCTTGATTTGGGCGGGCCTAGCCGCCGCCTTATTACTGTGGTTTGCTCTAAAAGCCCCTGCCTCTGAGCACCGTACTCGTAATCTCATCGGCGGCGCCCTCATTGGCTTATTAGTGACCGCAGGCTGGTTAACGACCGGCTGGCTGGGCGTAGATCCGTTTAACCCCGTTGCACCCAGTTCATTAAGTTTTGTACTGCCCGTGGGCGAAACCCTCCAATACGCCATGCTCGCAACCGGTATGAATTTAAAGTTTGCGTTAGTGGTGGTGATGGGCTTGGTGCTAGGCTCCGCCCTCAGCGCTTTACTGCGGGATGCACCATAGGCCAAGGTCTTAGTGGCATTTCCACCCTAGCCTTTGGCTCGGTCGTGACTTTGGTATTTATTAGTCTAGGCGCGTGGTTGCATCACCTACGCACCCAGATAACGAGGTGAAAGTTTGCTATTGATACGCTCTTGGTCACGCGTGTGCTCTTCTACCTCTCTACACATAGATTGCCCCCTTTTGTAGTGGTCAAGTAAAACTGGCCACCAGTTTATCTTGCACGCAATGAAAAAGCCCCGCGTTTTTTAACGAGGGGCTTTTAAGAATTCTTGGTGGCTCATCCCTGATTCGAACAGGGGACCTGCGGATTATGATTCCAATACAATAAATAATAAAATCAAAGCGTTAAGTTGTTTTTTGCACCGCATCAACCTTATTTAATAGCGTCCCAAACCCTTGTATTGTCACGCCTCCCATCTTAAATGCGGAGCAAAAATACTACATTTATATAGGTCTTATCTTCCCTTGCCCACCCATTTAGCTGCATAAACCAAATTAAATGCTAAATACCGTTTTCTGCATGTGTATTTAATGAGCCAGAGGACGTACTGCTAACTTATCAGACTTGGCAAAATGCAATGAGGTTGAAAGAGTTTATGGTGAGCGTGAAGCGTATTTTGATACACGTGTAGAGTGACAAGTATATGAGCAGCACAATTTAATTTGGGTCGACTCCCCCCTCATCTACGTGTTAACTTACTTTATGTGTAGAACTTAAGGCATATTACACACATTAGAAAAATCAATAAAACTCTATGAGAAAATTATGGTTAACAACAATCTTTCAATAAATAAAGTTCAAATAAAAAAATTTAAAATAACAGGGTTTAAATCAATAAACCGTACGGCAATGGTTTCATTTCCGTCAGAAAAAGCAACTATTATTTATGGTGACAATGGCTGTGGAAAGACCACCTTTCTAAAGGCTATAAGCTCATTCTTAGCTCAAGATGATTCCGCCCTAAATGACTTAGATATAAAATCAATAGATTGCGAGATAGAGCATAATAATAAAACTCAAACTGTTATAGTCAAAAAACAAGAGAACGGGTATAACTGGGAAAACTTCAACTTAAGTCCTCTAGCTAACACCAAATCGCTTTCTCTAGGGGTTGAACGTGGTGTTAGCACCCAAACAACAACCGTCGACCCAGAGTATATATTAGAGTTTTTAACTAGCCCAAAAATCTCAAGCGTCCTTGGACACTCCCCTAACAGAACTTCGCACTCATCACGCCGACAACAATTCATCCATTTAGCAGAAGAACTCTCACGACACCTACGCCTCAGACAATCAACAAGATCTCGCTATCGACGTCAAACTGGTGAAATAGATACAAGCAAGCCACATTTATACTTACAAAATATAAAAATAGAAAATATAGAAGAGCTACTTTTACACCGCTATCGAATAGCCAAATTCACAGCCACAAAAAAAATACAAAGTGCCTTATTTGATACCATAGCAGTAGCCATAAATACTGAAGAAAACTCTAACTTTACGCCAAAAAATATTAAAAATGATGATTTAGCTGATAGACTTTTAGAAAATAGAAATAGAATAAAAGAAGCCTTAGATAACGGCGAGGACAATAACTTCAAAAGCAAAATAATAAGTATACTAAACTCAATAGATGATAAAAAAGAACTTCAAAAAGTCATAGAACATAACTTATTAAGCCAACTATTTAAAAACATGCTAGACGAACTAGAGATGGAAAAATTAATCCTAGGCTCTATTAACCTACTAGTAAGCAAGTTCAACAATTACTTAATTAATGAAAAAAAACTTATTGTCAATGAGTATGAGATATTTATAGAGATAGATGAAAACAAGCATTCTTTAAATGATCTATCTAGTGGGGAAAGGCATATTTTAACTTTCCTAGCTCTTGTTTTGTTTGAAGGTAGAGATAGGGATTTCTTAATAATAGATGAGCCAGAAATATCTCTAAACATAAAATGGCAGCGAGATTTAATATCAATTTTCTCAGAACTTTTACCAGAAACTCAGATTATTGTAGCCTCACACTCTCCAGCGATAGCTAAAAGAAATCCAAACTTCCTATCAAAGCTAAATGTTTGGAGAGATTAAAATGACAGATATGCGCTATGAAATAGATGAAATATTGAACGAGTCGATAATGACAGGCGTTCCAAACATCATCGTCGAAGGAGTAGATGACGTTCCTATTTACTCATCATTATCTTCACATGCACAATGCATAGCTGAAGTATATGCAGTAGAAAGCATATCTGGATTTGGGGAGGGCTGCACCCATGTGATCAATGCAATAGAAGATCTAGAAGAAATAGCTAATCACAAACATGACCTAAGTACGCATATTTTAGGAATAATAGACAAGGACGTAAGAGACTTTAGAAAAGAGCTACCAACTTCAGAATCCATATTAACCTTAAAATATTACTCAATAGAAAGCCACTTCATATCAATAGAAACGATAAAAAACAACCTTCATCTTTTCATAAAGGCTTCAGAAAATCTTATTGATGAAAATCTTTGTAAGTTAATGATGAATGAAATAGAAAAAAAACTATTGAAATCATACTATTATTCTTTAGAGTCATTAAAAAAATCCTTAGAAAAAGAATATGAGTCAGTCTTTTCATACTCCTTCAAAAGAGGAAAAATGAAAGATGAAAACATAATAAAAAAAATCGAAGAGAAAGAAAAAACACTAGATGAATTTGCAACAAAACAAGGAGTAAATAAAAACATCCAATCATTAAAATTAATAAGCAATGGAAAATGGTTAATTGATATCTTTTCCGAAGAAGTATTAAATCAAATAGAAAAACTGAAGAGCCTTTGCCAAATAGGAAGCATAAAAAAATGTCCATCTTGCAAAACAACAAACTACGACAAATGTTTTTATAGAAAAAGAGATGGAATTCATTCAAATACCATTAAAAGTATAGCCATGGCATCTGCTGAAGGAGATAATTTTCAATATATTATTGAGCGTATTGCACAGCTAAATCAATAAAAAACCATCCGTAAAATATAAAAAGTCAAGTGTAAACCAGTAGCTATGAACCAATCCAATCAGTCCATACGCTACTGCCTCTACTAAAACCACCTAGTTTCTCGTAAAACAGTTTTCATATACCAACTCATTAGCTAAAACCCACTCCTGATAAGAGCGCTCTAACTTGTTATCCTCATCAAAAGAACTAACGCTCAATAGTCCTTATATAACCCTGCAACCCATTCACTTTATCAGCAAGCCTTGCAGCCTCTGCTCCCATTTGCTCATAGTCTCCGATACACTCGATAAGTACTCCGATCCCGTCGGCTCCGGACTCATCAAATCCGCTGCTGGGGTCGGAGTGTTGGGCATTACGTAAGTCGTTGAGCAGCCCGACAATACGAACACGCTGATCAGACACCAGCTTTTGAGCTGCTTCACGTTCCAGCACGGCTTGTCTATACCCTGCATCGGCCCTATCTTTCGCATACTGCATCCCCTGCTCTATGGCTATTTTAGATAGCACAGCGTTAACTTTTTCTGCATTAACGCCCTGCCTATATTGATGCTGGCCATAAAAGCGAATACCTAAAAAAAGAGCCGCTGTCATTGCGGCCCCTACTCCTATTTGCTTTAGCATGTCACACCTCTTTTAGCGCATCGGCATAGCATCCTTCCCATGTCCGTAAATGCGGC
>NZ_CANRIC010000033.1:0-23603 GCF_947630565.1 uncultured Paenalcaligenes sp. | reverse complement strand
CTTAATAGATTCCACCCCGCCCCATGTGCTAATGCTATTTCTCGCACAATAGCAAGCCCTAGGCCGGAACCATCACTTTGATTGCCTACGCCACGATAAAAGGCTTCAAAGACTTGGTGATGCTCATTAAAACTAATTCCAATACCATCATCCTCAACACTGAATGTGGGGGGGTTGGCGGTTACCCGTAAACAAATGCTTGTTTCAGCCTGGGCATAGCGCAACGCATTATCTATTAAGTTAGCTAATAACTCATCTAATAGTAAGGGGTCCGCATCAACCCAAACAGCCGAATCTGGAGCAACTAAACCTAACTCTACCTGTTTTGCCTTTGTCGCACCCAACCACTCCGCACCACTGGTACGCGCCCATTCACATAGATCCAAACGCACGAACCGATCCTTAGGGCTGGCGGCTGAATCAGCTCTGGCGAGCACAAGTAATTGCTGACCTAAACGTATCATACGTTCTGTGCTTAACTTAACCCGCTGCACTTGATCTCGCAGATCCTCTGGCAGCTCTTTAGCTAGCATTAGCTCCGACTCAAGTCGTAAAGCACTTAAAGGGGTACGAAGTTGATGTGCGGCATGGGCAATAAATCGTTTTTGAGCTGCAACACTATCATCCAAGCGCGATAATAACTGATTAAAATGATCCACTAATGGACGCAGTTCTGCGGGTAAATCATTAGCAACTAAAGGTTGAAGCTGCTCTGCGTCTTGAGCGGCAATATCTTCGGCAAGCTGTTGTACCTGCTGTAAGCCAGATCGTAATCCAGTAATTAACACCCAACCAAATAAAGCCACCCACAGCAATTGGCTTAGGAGCATCGTCCAAAAAATGTCACGTAGTAACCAGTCTTCTAAATGCATACGACTGGTTAAAATCCACGTCACCCCTAAGTCCAGCACCACGAGTAAGGCAATAGGGGGAAATAGCCTCATCATTAAATGTCGGGCTAGACTCCCTTTTTTAAGCGACTGCTGAATGGAGTGAAGCGCTGTCATGCGGAATCAGTAGGAGTTGATAACTCCAATACATAGCCAAAGCCTCGCACTGTCTGAATAACCACTTGGGTGTGTTCTAAGCGCTTGCGTAAGCGATAAATATATACCTCGACCGCATTATCACTAAAATCGGCGTTTGTCTCAGAGAGTGAGTCGATAATCTGCTGCTTAGTCACGACTTTACCCGCCCTTTGCATTAAGAGTTCAAGCAAAGAAAATTCGCGCACCGATACGCTGAGCCGTTGTGCCTTATAAAGCAATTCACGATGTTGTATATCTAAACGCAAATCACCTAGCTCAAGGGTATTTTGCAACTGACCGTGATGACGACGCACTAAGGCCCTTACTCTGGCAGCTAGCTCGGCTAATTCAAAGGGCTTAGTCACATAATCATCCGCCCCCGCATCTAAGCCTGCGACTCGATCCTCCAGTGCGTCTCGTGCCGTCAGGATGAGCACCGGCACATCATGCCCTTGCTCGCGCAATACACGTAAAGCGGCTAAACCACTCAGCCCAGGTAGATTTAAGTCCAACACCAATAAATCAAATCGCTGTTGCTTAACACACGGCAACAGCTGATCACCTTGGGTAATCAGCTGTGTGTCGTAACCTTGGGTACGTAAAAAGTCGTGTAATGCCGGTCCTAAAACGCGGTCATCTTCAATAATTAATACTCGCATTAGCGTATTTTATACTGAGAGCCACGTTTTAGGGAGTGGTTGTCTCAGCCGTAGCCGAACTGGCCGTCGCATCGGGGCGAGTCACAAAACCTAATCGTGTTAAGCCCGAAGCTTTAGCTCGGCTCATGACCTGTGCTAATACCTCGTAACGCGTTTCTTGATCAGCACGAATGCGAATCTCAGGCTGAGGAGTTTCCAAAGAAAAAGGTTTCAATACTGCCGTCAAATCCTCAAGCTCCACGGGTTCATTATCAAGAAAGAGCAAGCCTTCCGGCGTAACAGCTAAATCTAAGGATTTTTTCTCATTTTCGACGGGTTGTGCAGAAGCCTGTGGTAATTGCACGGAGATAGAGTGCGTAAGCAAGGGGGCCGTAATGAGGAAAATCACCAATAGCACTAACATCACATCAATTAACGGCACCATATTGATTTCTGCATTGGTATGATTTTGGGCCCCACCTCGATCAAAACTTCCAAAGGACATGATGTATTCCTATTTCACACTGTGTAGTTTGCCGTTGCTATCTGCGACCTGTTGCCCAGTTGTCAGGAACGTAAATAAGTCGTGAGCAAAAGCATCCAATTGAGCCAGATACACTCGATTCGTGCGTACAAATGCGTTGTAAGCTAAGACAGCGGGAATGGCTACAGCCAAGCCTAAACCAGTCATAATCAACGCTTCTCCCACTGGCCCAGCGATACTATTTAAAGCTACCTCGCTGGATAACCCAATATTAATTAAAGCGTGATAGACACCCCAAACCGTACCAAATAACCCCACAAAGGGCGCAGTGGACCCCACAGAGGCTAATAAGGTCAGGCCATTTTCTAAACGAGCCGTCTCTTCATCAATCACTTTGCGCATAATACGCGTCACAAAAGACTCCGTAGACCCTTTTTCCTCTAACCGTAATGCACCGTATTTTGCATGGTGTCCTTTAGCATGAATCGCGTGACTCGCTAAATGGGCAAATGGTTCGTTTGCACCATGTGTCGCAATCTCATTTTCTACCTGCTCTAATGAGCTTGCCGCCCAAAACTCACGTAAAAAATGCTGTGAACGCCGTTTTAATCGGTATGAGGTAATACTTTTTACAATAATCAAATACCAACTAGCGACTGACATGATCATCAATACAGCAAATAGCCCCTTACCCACCCAATCACTCTGAGCAATAAAGTGCAACATACCACCCTCCTGAGCCTCAGCCTGAGTTAATGCAATAGGAGAGGTAGATAATGCCGATGCAGCTTGGGACACAGCCTGTGCGGCCTGCTGTACGGGTTCTTGTAAGTCGTTGCTGATACTGCTTGCTTGTGCTGCAGTTAGCACCACTAGCTCTAATAGCTCCTGCATCATGCCTGAGTCCTATAAAACAAAGTCAAAAGGAATATCGGCCATTGCTCTAAAAGCAACGCCATTTTCGGTATAAGGCTTAAACCTTACACCTCGTACCGCAGCAAGGGCCGCTTGATCTAATCGATCATGACCTGATGAGGTTTTCACCCATACATCAGCAACGGTACCCTGCGTAGAAATCAATACCCGCACAATCACCTTACCTTGTTCATTACGGCGCTGTGCTGCACGCGGATAATTAGGACGTGGAGGCGCTCCCAAGTAATTCACTTGATTAACCACTCTAGGCTGACTGGGGTCTACTGCACGGGCTTGCTGCCCCCCTGTTGGCTGCTCTGTATTGCTCACAACCGGTGCTGTAGCGGGTTTAGTTTCCTCGCCAACAACCGCTTCTGGTTTAGGTTCTGCCCGAGGCTTAGGCTTGGGCTCCGGTTTGGGCTCCGGTTTGGGCTCCGGTTTTGGCTTTGGGCGAGGCTTGGGCGCAGGCTCTACTTTAGGTGGCTCTACGACGGGCTCAGGAATCTCAGCCTCCTCAACAATCGGTTCAGGTTCAGGTTCAGGCTCGGGTTCGGGTTCGATTTCCGGTTCCGGCTCAGATTCTATCTCAGGCTCTTCTGCAATGGTTTCCTCAGTCACTTGCTCTGAGACCTCCTCTGCCACCACATTTTCCTCAAGCTCATTCAAATCGAACAAACTCACACCAATGATTTCTTCTTGGGCTGGCTCACCTGCCATTTTAGGTTGGGCACTATGCATTAAAAATGCAAATACCCCTGCATGCAGACCAATAGCTGTAGTGAGACCCACCGTTTTTAACCAAAAACGGGAGCGCTCCAACTGATTACGAGACGGGTGTGGCATAACAGCGCCTACAAATAAACAATAACAAAGCTTACCAATCGGGCAGCTTAACTAAAGCGCTATCTTAACAGTAATGAGAATAGTTATCAATACCATTTATATAACGTATACAGATATACCTATAAACTCGCTTTTTATTGTTATAACGAAGAAAAATGGCTAAGGCCAGATTAAAGATATAAGCTTAGGGAGGAGGAGAAACGACAGATCGAAAGGATCAGAAGAAAAAGGCAAAAAAAAAGAACTAAGCAATATGCATTAGTTCTATTTTTATCAGACATAAATGGTGGGTGTTGACGGGATCGAACCGCCGACCTACGCCTTGTAAGGGCGCCGCTCTACCAGCTGAGCTAAACACCCATTTGGTGTCTGTTTGTCTTAGCAAAAATAAAAGGACTTATCTTGATTAAGTCCTTATTGTACAACAAGGATAATGGTGGGTGTTGACGGGATCGAACCGCCGACCTACGCCTTGTAAGGGCGCCGCTCTACCAGCTGAGCTAAACACCCATTTGGCCTTGCTGTACGCAGTCTTTGCTGCGACGACAAAAATAATTATAGGGCCGCTTTGAAATAAATGCAAGTAGTTTATGAATTTATTTTTACAGCCCTACTTTTCAATTTAGTTTACGGCGTCACGTAAGGCTTTACCGGGACGGAACTTAGGCACGATGGCTTCTTTGATCTCGATAGTTTCACCAGTACGAGGGTTACGACCAGTGCGAGCGGCACGCTCAGACACAGCAAATGTACCAAAACCAACCAAAGTTACGGAGTCTTTGTCTTTGAGTGTGGTGGTAACCGCATCGATGAAAGCGTCTAAAGCACGACCTGCGTCTGCTTTGGATAGATCTGCTTTGTTAGAAATGAAGTCGATTAGCTCGGTTTTATTCATTTAAGAATTACCCCTGAATAATATGTGACAGTGCTATCGGATAGATAGACTGCGTTTGAGAAAAAGTAGTGACGGCAATCCGCTGACAAAAGCCAAAATGCGTACATAACAATGCCGTATTAAGCCTAGTTTTAGTCCTTCTGTCAAGGCGCATCTACGCTGAAAGCCGCATCAATACTGTGTTTTTAACATTTAACCGGCAGAATGTGAACACCTAGAGATATAAATAAGCACAAGGAGCCCTAAAAATATTTTTTTACATTGGGTAAGCAGCTAAGGCTTGTTTAAAGTCAGCTAGCAAATCTTGCGTCTCCTCTATGCCAACGGAGATACGCAATAAACCATCGGCAATGCCCATTAAGGCTCGCTGCTTGGCTCCCATTTCGTAGTAAATCGTATGCGCTACCGGCAAAACAAGGCTGCGATTATCACCCAAATGCGTAGAAAGTGCCAAGACATTTAATCGATTTAAAAAATCAAATACATCAATAGATGGGTGTAGCTCTACCGCTAACAGGCCACCATATAAGCCCTGAAAATAATCGGTAGCGCGTTGATGCTGGGGGTGAGAAGCCAGTCCTGGGTAATGAACAGCTACAACTTGGGGTTGCTGCACTAAAAATTGAGCGAGGCTTAGCGCATTGCTGCAAATTTGGCGCATACGTAGGGGTAATGTTTCTGCACCTACGGCTAAACGGTGCGCCGCATCCGAGCTCATGGCTGCCCCCATGTCGCGTAACCCTTTTTTCTTAATTTGAGCCATTCCCCAAGCTTGGCTATTGCCCACTCGGTATGCATCAAAAATATGAGGATAACTTTCCCAATCAAACAAGCCCGTATCCGTTACCATCCCTCCTAAGGCATGGCCATGACCACCAATGGATTTAGATAGAGAGTTAGCTACTAAGCCTGCCTTAAACAGCTTTGCTGGTGCTAAATAGGGCCCGCTCAGTGTGTTATCGATCACATACAACAGCTGCTCATCACCACACCATTCACCTATACCTGCTAAATCGGCCAATTGTGTGCCTGGATTCGCAATGGTTTCCACAAATACCATCCGCGTGGTGCTTTTTTTTGCGGCTTTGACCTGCTCAACATCCGTTGCATCAACTAAAGACACCTCGACTCCAAATTGCTGCAACGTACCCAAAACACTGTTCGTGTTACCAAATATATACTTGCTGCAAATTAAATGGTCGCCCTGACGCAATAGAGTAAAAAAGATAGCGCTGATGGCTGCCATCCCGGAGGCAAAACTGACACTGGCAACACCTTGCTCCATCTGCGTCACTTTTTGCTCTAGGGCTGCCGTAGTCGGCGTACCCTGACGCGCATAACTAAAGCCTGATTTGCCCTGAAAAACAGCGGCTAGTTCTCTAGCGTCTTTAAACGCATACTCAGATGAAGGATGGAGCGGTTGATGCACAGCACCATGCTCTGTTCCCCTACGTCTATCCGCATGAACAACATCTGTAGTGAATCCATTTTTACTCATAGCCAAATCCAAAAAGGCCGCATAAAGCGGCCTAATAATCACAAATAATAAACCTGATGTTTTATTATGCGGTGAGAAACCCGCGTTCTAAAACATAAGCTTAGATAATTTAGCTATATCTACTGACTATTAGTAGGTATTTGACGTTGACGCAAGGTTTCATATAAGCATACAGCACTGGCAACACTCACGTTTAAGCTCTCTACCGAGCCCAACATGGGGATACTAACTAACTCATCACAGGTCTCACGAGTTAAGCGTCGCATGCCCTCGCCCTCGGCCCCCATCACCCATGCCATACCACGCTTACCATCGACTTGATGCATAGACTCGGTCGCCTGATCGTCTGTACCCACTAACCACACGTCTCTGTCACGCAATTGGCGCATAGTACGCGCTAAATTAGTTACCGTAATATAAGGCAAGGTCTCTGCTGCCCCACATGCAACACGACGCACCGTCGGGTTCAACCCCACTGCACGATCTTTAGGTGCTATCACCGCATGGGCTCCGGCAGCATCTGCAGTACGTAAACACGCCCCCAGATTATGAGGGTCCGTCACACTATCTAAAATCAGCAACAACGGTTTAATTCCTTGATCCTCAAGCGCATCGAGTAAATCATCTACATCCATGGCCAACTCAACCTCTGTTGCCATCGCAATTAAACCCTGATGACGCACACCTTTGGCCATATTGTCTAAGCGTGCTTTATCAGCAAAAATAATACGTAAGCCAGCTTGCTCAGCCTGAGAAATAAAGTTTTGCATACGCTTGTCACGACGTGCTTGCTCAACGTAGAGCTCTTTGATGGATTCGGCTGCGTGACGAATGCGGGCTTGTACCGCATGAAAGCCCGCCAGCATTTGCAATGACATAAAACTATCCTATAAATCTATAAATAAAAAATAATTAACGACGTGGGCGCTTGGCTTTACGCGTTGCTGCTTTTTCTGTCGCCGCGGCTTTACGGGCAGCCTTACGTGCGGCGGCACGACGCTCACTGGCAGTCCCTTTAAGCTCTTTGGGCTTAGGGGGCGCCGCCTTTTTTTGTGAGCGCCCTGTTCGCTCTGGATTGGGGGAAGTCGTCAGCTTTTTATAGCCATTACCTTCCATCAATCGAAAATCTATTTTTCTTGTCTCTAAGTTAACCCGAGCTACCTGCACCTGAACGGCATCCGTTAATTTATAACGCATACCCGTACGTTCACCACGTAAATCATGGCTGGCCTCGTTATAGACAAAATAATCCGAACCCAGTTCAGATACATGCACCATACCCTCTACATAGAGCGTATCAAGCGTAATAAAGATACCAAAGGCGGCAACACCCGTGATTTTACCGCTAAATACCTCTCCGACGTGATCTTTCATGAAATAACATTTCAACCACGCCTGCACATCATAAGAAGCCTCATCGGCACGACGCTCTCGTGCAGACAGCATAACCCCTAGACGCTCCCAAATAGAAAACTCTTTCTGATTACGCGTTAACAGCTCATCGCCCTCTTCATCCCCAATCTCGGGAACATATCGTTGGCCTTTTAAAATGGACTTAATCACGCGATGTGTTAATAAGTCGGGATAACGTCGTATCGGTGAGGTAAAATGGGTATACAAACTATAAGACAAGCCAAAATGCCCACCGTTTTCAGGGCTGTATATGGCTTGCTGCATGGATCGCAAACACATGGTTTGAATGACCTCAAAATCAGTACGACCCCGTACTGCATCAATCAATCGCGCATAGTCTGCTGTAGTCGGCTCATCACCGCCTTCCAGATACAACCCTAGAGTACGTAGGTACTCTCGGAACGTTTGTAACTTTTCTACTGTCGGCCCTTCGTGGACACGATAGAGTCCAAATCGCTTATTACGCGCAATGAAGTCCGCCGCACAAGTATTGGCCGCCAACATAAACTCTTCGATTAATTTATGAGCATCATTACGAACTAAAGGTTCTATACGTTCTATACGTCCAAGCTCGTTACAAACGATCTTGGTCTCTACGGTGTCAAAATCAATGGCCCCACGCTCTTTGCGCTGAGCCAAAAACATCGTAAATAACTCATAGCTGCTTTGAATTTGGGCATATATAGCACCCAAGGACTTAGCAGCAGGCCCCTGAGGTTGCTGTAGGGCCTCCCAGATTTGCGTGTAAGTGGTCCGAGCATGGGAGTGAATAACAGCCGGATAAAACTGATAGGCCGTAATCTTGCCTGCTCTGGCGCCCTCAGCGGGAATCACCATGTCACAGACTAGCGTTAATCGATCCTCGCCTGGATTTAGTGAACAAATGCCATTAGACAAAGCCTCCGGCAGCATCGGAATGACACGTCGCGGAAAATACACGCTTGTGCCGCGTTCAATCGCGTCTTGATCTATCGCGTCTCCTGGACGCACATAGGCACTCACATCGGCAATAGCAACTAATAAACGCCACCCTTTACGGTAGGTTTTGCCTCGACCCACGTTGATTTCTTCGACATAGACGGCATCATCAAAGTCACGAGCGTCCTCACCATCAATCGTAATAAATGGCAAATCACGTAAATCCACACGTCCTTTATAGTCCATCGCGCGTAATGCGGGAGGGATTTTTGCAGCCTGGGCCAGTGTTGCCTCGGAAAAATCCACTGGCACATCAAACTTGCGTACTGCAATTTCAATCTCCATTCCTGGATCATCGATCTCGCCCAATACCTCTATGACTTTTCCTTGAGGCTGCAAATGACGAGCGGGTTGTCGAGTGATCTCAACAGTGACCACCTGGCCATCGACTGCTCCGGCAATATCCGCTGGTGCAATAAAAATATCATGTTTAATTCGTTGATCTTCAGGAGCAACAGTATAAATACCCTGTTCTTTATGTAATCGTCCGACTAGGCGATTCGTTGGACGCTCTAGTACCTCGACAATAACGGCTTCGGGTTTACCGCGATACTCACCATCTGGGCGAACTACTACGCGATCACCATGCAAAACGCGCATCATTTCTCGGGGTGATAGAAATAAATCCGGGCGCTGACCATCATCACGAATCAAAAATCCAAACCCATCCCGATGGCCCTGAACCCGACCAGATACAAATGGGTTTTTACTATTCAACACCACACACTGATTTGCATCGATCGTTACTTGGCCATCTCGTCGCATCGCCGCCAGACGTCGTTCTGCACCCACTGACAATGGCACCGCAATACCTAACTGTTGCGCCAGTGTCTCTATGGAGAGAGGCTCGGAGCTATTTCGTAGACACGTTAAAATTTCTTCACGACTTGGGACATAGGGATCAAAGTCAGGGGGTAAATCATAACGGTCCACACCTTCGTCCGCGTCATGGTTAGGAGTAGTTGGTTTTTTAGTCAAAGAGGACTTCCATTTTCAAAATACTGTATTTATAATTTTTCACCCTAATTTTTGCGCGTTATGCACTCAAAAACAAGGTCAAAGAACTAAATTTATCACTTCTTATAGCCATAGCATACAACGATATGCTTTGATGACGGAATGGGTAACCGTTGCCTTAGGCCCCTGTTACCTCTCCGATGGGCTGTATGCGATTAGCCTCTTGTTTCGCTTAACAATCAATCAACGCCCTCTGGCATTTCCTTTGCCTAATCGCTTGCCACTATTGGCAGACAAGGATCGAGAAGAGCCAACCACCGCATTTTTAGCTGGTCGTCCCCCTGCCCCACCCATCAACTGCTCAAAATAATTGGGTTTAGTTTTTTTCTTCATGGGCTTATTGTCTTGATCCATTTCGATTTCCTATCAATATTGGTCGCCACAGTAAACGACTGAGGCACTCTGACAGCATACGTGAGATCAGTACATAATGCCCGCTTTAAACTGATTTAGGCCTTTATCATCTGCACATATCACCTAATCCGGCATCCTCTATCAGCCCTAACTCTACCCCTCTTCATTTGATAACAATCAAAAACAATAATTTACGCAAGCATATCTATTAACCCTTCGTTATTAAGCAGGTATTATTAGGGGGGAGACTTATGTTCTCTAGTCACTTTTAGATAAAAATAAAATAATTCTCATAACAACGATTTAAAAAGTGAGATTAGGCCCTAGACCTAAAAAATAGGTCTAAATTATAGTCACTGTTTGTCACTTTCTTTAAAGCTTTAAAATCTTTTTACAATTCTTGTCCGTTAGCGAGGCAACAGCAAGAGCCAAATCATGGCGTTTATGTCTGTATTACGGCATGTCGCTCGCCATTCATGCCCCTCAATGCTAGAATCTACTGCTGTTGATTTTCATGTCAGCCCTCCTCTAATTCCATATGTTGCACTTTGGTCCTGCGTGTTTTATTAGACTCGGTCCACACAACAGTTTGCGATTCGCAAAACTCTCGTTTATGATGCCCTAGGCTGTCGTTATGACTAGCTAATTGACGCCGTTATTAAAGGCCGTCGCGCCTAAATTGACGAGCTTTTCTCCCCCTCTAGGGGGTAAAGAAAAAAATGCCAGCTATTTACACGCTAACATTTATGGGCTTGCCCCAAACCACAAGTTAGGCGTATTATTCTAACCAGCAACACAAAATGTTGTGGTTTGACCCGCCCCACCACTTTTTTACATTTGCCTAAAAAACAACAAAAAAGTGGTCATTGCGATAAATTTCCTTCGGTAAAAACCATCACATAACTGGCAAAGCCCCATGTCTGCAATGCTTCACAGATCAGGAGCTGATTTCGGAAATAATCAACCCCTTTTGATGCCGCTTTATGGGCTTGTCTTGTTGTACTAGAATAGCTTTTGCTTTAATTTTAGCCCCCCTAATTTCTGATATTTAATGATGTTCTGCCATGATACGACTTACTCCTCAATGCCATATTTCATGCCCCAATAGCATGTATGGCTTAGGTGCTAGCTCAGTCTGTTTAGCTGCAAGACACCAAAGCCATTGCCGCCCACAGGCTCTACCAGCAATATCATTAAATAACACTTAATATACAAACACCCACTACTGTACAAAATTACAGTATACCGCGTATGATTGGATTTAATTCATCCACATACCAAAACACAATCCCGACCCCATACATATCAAAGGGCCACCCACCCCCTTGGACGCAACTGCTGCCCGTCATAGCCATCATGCTATAGATTGAGCATTTACTCCGCGCCCACCAAATCAATCAAGGATTAGGAGTTTATGATCTATAAAAGTCAAATAGAAACCCCTACCGATTCCTACGTAGCTAGGTATCCGTGGGCTACTGAAATGGCCATTGGCCAACAAGACATCTATTGGACCGCCGAAGAGTTAGGTGTAGAAGAAGACGAGCAAGACTTTAAAATAAACCTAAACAAGGCAGAAAGCCACGGTGTTATTACGGCTCAGTCCATCCTCACTCAATACGAACTCATGTTAGGCGGAGAAAACTTATGGGGTGGCAAAATCCCAAAAATGTTTCCTCGCCCAGAAATTGCTCGTATGTGTGCCAAATTCACTGACGTAGAGCTTCACGTACACGCCCCTTTTTACGATATAGGAAACGTCGTAATGGGGAATTCTACGGACGAGTTCTACACGCAATGGAAACGTGACTCGATCTTGGCTGAGCGTATTGCCTTTATTGATGGCTATGCCGCTAGCGACTGCCCCCTTGAGGTCACAGCCGCACTCGCACTCCTTGAGGGCGTGGTGCTTTACTCTGCTTTTGGCTTTTTCAAAGGTTTCAATAGTCGTGGCTTTAACTTAATTCCCCACTTTGTCTCTGGCATTGATGCTTCAGCTAAAGATGAGAATTTCCACTCTATTGCCTCTAGCTTTTTACACAAAGAATGCAAACACGAACGCCAAGCTCTAGGTCATCATACCGAAGAGCAAGATAAGGCATTACGCGAAGTCATCTGGAAAATGGCAGAGCAGCTGTACCTGCACGAAAGCCGTATTATTGACTTAATGTTTGAAATCCCAGGTAATCGCGTCACCACTAAAGACGAACTACTCGAATTTGTACGTGATCGTGTCAATATCGTTTTAGAACGATTAGAAATGCCTAAGATGTTCGATCAAGAGCCAGGACTTATTTCCGGTTGGTTCTATGATCAATTAAATACCGTCAAAGTCCCTGATTTTTTTGCTGGCACACAAATTCAGTACCGTCGAAACTGGGATCGCTATAAGCTTACATTTAGAAAAGAGGTCGAAAATGTCCTTTAGACAATCCGGAATCAGTGAAGATAAGGTTCAAATGTTTGAGCAGCTCAGTGCGGAGCGTAAGCACCTGCAAGACATTGGCCATCTACCTGACTGGTACATTACCCAAGGCTGGCAACTCTTTAAAGAAAAATACCAATATAAAGATGAGCCTGGTCTATTAGGACGCCACCGTACTATTGCTAAAACACTTGCGCAATACATGGTCGGAGAAGAAGAAAAATGGGAAGAACTCTTTTTCAATGAGCTCTGGAATGGGATTCTGTCACCCGCTACACCGGCTCTATCCAATACCGGCACAGACCGTGGCATGAATGTTTCATGCTCTGGGCAGTTTATTGGCGATAGCGTCGTGTCTTTTTACGACAGCCTGAAAGAAATGGCACTGTTATCCAAAAATGGATTTGGTACTAGCGCAGACTTTAGCTCCATTCGTCCACGTGGCGCCCCCATCACGGCAGGGGGCGAGGCCAGTGGCCCGGTGCCAGTCATGGAGGATTTTTTTACATGTGCCTCTAAAATCAGCCAAGGCGGTAATCGCCGCGGTGCGGTAGCTGGCTATTTAGACATTGAACACTCCGACTGGGACGAAGCCGTTGACATGCTCATGCGTGATCCTGACGGTAAAAATTTTGGCTGGATTGTGCGTGATAGCTTTGTGGACGCCTTAAAAAAGGGTGATGCCGATGCTCAACGCAAATTTACTCGCGCTCTATACGTTAAGTTAGTCACAGGTAAGGGATACTTTTTCTTTATTGACAAGGCCAATCGCCAACGCCCACAAATGTACAAAGATCTTGGCTTAGATATTAAAGCCACAAATCTATGTACAGAAATTATGCTGCACAGCTCAGAAGAATACACCTACTCATGTATTTTAGCCTCTATGAATCTGGCGAACTGGGACAAAATCAAAGAATCAGACTCTGTTTTTATTGCAACTGTGTTCCTAGACTGCCTATGTGAAGACTTTATACGCAATAGCGAAGGCGTACCTGGTTTAGAAAAAGTCCGAGACTTCACTATCAAAGGTCGTGCTATCGGATTAGGTGCAATGGGCTTCCATACTTACTTGCAATCCAAAGGTATTCCTTATAGTGGTCTTGAGGCACAGTTCTTATCCAATGAAATGGCCAAGCATATCTCAGAGGAATCCTTACGCGCATCAAAATGGCTAGCCGAAAAATTCGGTGAGCCCGAGTGGTGTAAAGGTTATGGCGTACGTAACACACACCGTACTGCCTATGCCCCAACCAAATCCACTGCCCTACTTATGGGTGGCGTAAGCGAATCCTGGTCACCAGATCCAGGCATGGTGTTTGACATGGCTTCGGCTGTAGGCGAGCTACGTCGTATCCCTCCTGTCTTCTATGAGAAAATGAAGGAAAAAGGGGTATATAACGAAAGTACCATTCGCGATATCATTAATCATATTGGTAGCGTGCAGCACGTAGACTGGCTTAATGACGAAGAAAAGCAAGTCTTTATGAATGCCTACGAAGTAGAGCAGAAAATCATTCTACGTCATGCCTCTCAACGTCAAAAGTACACATGCCAAGGGCAATCGTTAAACTTTTTCGTTGCTGAAGAAGGCTCTGAAGATCAAATTGCTGAACTCATTACCATGGCGTTTTTAGATGAAAATGTCTTAAGCCAATACTACTTCTACTCAAAAAGTGGCGTAGTCGTGCCAGATGAATGTTTGTCTTGCTCAGCCTAGCTCCTAATTCGTGTCAAAAAACCCATATCCTTATCGATATGGGTTTTTTTATGCCTACTATATAAATACCATCACAGCTTAATTCATCTATATATGCGTCATAATCCAGTATGATGATTTCATATTTTCTCTAGACTAACTACGAGCTTTCGTTTATGCCTACCACTGATCGTCGTCCCATCTCTACACGCAGTGCTCGTTGGGCACAACACAGCGCACATTGGCTCGCACAAAAAAACATCACGCCAAACACGATCTCTGTTTTCAGCATGGTGTTTGCGTTATTAAGCGCTTTAGCATTTGCCTTTGCCTTTTACTTTTCTTCCGCTCTCATCACTCGATTATTTTTAGTGTTAGCGGCATTAGGTATACAAGGCCGATTATTGTGTAATTTATTTGATGGTATGGTCGCCATAGAAGGCAAACAACACAGCCCCATCGGAGCAATATATAACGATCTGCCTGACCGCATCTCTGATAGCTTACTTTTTTTAGGAGTAGGCTATGGGCTATTGTTATTTAGTACAGCAGCAACACTTGCCTGGGCCGTCTCTGTGGTTGCACTATTAACCGCCTATGTTCGATTACTTGGTGGCTCATGCGGTTTACCGCAACGTTTTATAGGCCCATTCGCTAAACAACAACGAATGGCTATCCTAACTCTGGCAGCCCTTATTGCTGCTTTTCTACCTATAGAAAAAGCACAATTAGTTTTATTTATAACCCTTTGGATTCTGTTGTTTGGCTCTCTTTTCACCGTTTTCTTACGTTTACGCCTAGTAGCTCGTGACCTAAACAACACAAAGGAAGACACCTAGTATGTTTAATGCGCTGGCTTCTTCGCTCTTGGTTTTTCTTTGTCGACTTTTAACAGGCGTACGAGCTCGTTGGCTTAGTCCCGCTCATACAGGACAAGCTCGAATTTACTATGCCAATCACAGTAGCCATCTAGATAGCCTTGTCGTTTGGTCTAGTATCCCCGCTCATTTACGTGGTGAAATTCACCCCGTTGCCGCTGCCGACTATTGGGCTAAAACAACATTACGACGCTATATAGCCCAACACATTTTTAAAGCCGTCCTTATTCACCGAGAAACCGCTAACTCCTCAGAAGACTCCTCCACGATTTCACGTAGCAATCCTCTTGATCAGTTACAGCCCATCCTAGATCAGCAACATGCACTTATTCTATTTCCTGAAGGCACACGTAATTGTGGTGAAAAAATCCAAAACTTTAAAAGTGGTCTTTGGCATTTAGCCAAAAAAAATCCACATGTAGAGCTAGTCCCTGTCTATTTAGAAAATCTAAATCGTGTATTACCTAAAGGGTCGCGTCTTGTTGTCCCCATTATTTGCTCTGCTACGTTTGGGCCTCCTTTACATTTTGATCCAACTGAAACTCGCTTGGCCTTTTTAGAGCGAACTAAAAAAGCACTAGAGGAGCTAGCTTCATGACGCACATGGACCAACAACTTTTTTATCTATTAAGTGGTTTATTTAGCTTTCTGGCCTTTGCCTCTGTCATTGGGTGGGTTTTACAAAAAACAAAAGGACCTACCCCAGTCATACTGAATTTAAATGCACGCATTCGCGCCTGGTGGTTGATGTGTATTATCTCAGTGCTTGCGATTAGCATGGGATTGATAGGCTCCGTTTTTCTCTTTGGCATCATGTCATTTCTAGCATTACGTGAATGCATTACATTAAGCCCAACTCGACGAGGTGACCATGAAACCCTATTTTGGTGCTTTTTTGTCATTCTTCCCATTCAATATCTTCTAGTCGGTATTGAATGGTATGGCTTGTTTTCTATCTTTATTCCAGTATATGCCTTTCTGTTTATCCCCACTCGCATGGCTTTAGCAGGGGATACACAACATTTTTTACAACGAGCTGCTAAAATTCAGTGGAGCACCATGATTGCGATTTATTGCATCAGTCATGCTCCTGCACTTTTAATTCTTTCTATAGATGGTTACGAAGACCAGAACATCAAACTGCTTTTATTTTTAATGATCGTAGTACAAATGTCAGATGTGCTGCAGTACCTATTTGGCAAATTATTTGGCAAGCGCCCTCTTGTACCCAAAGTCAGTCCTAATAAAACCCTTGAAGGCCTAGTCGGTGGTGTATGCACTGCGAGTGTGCTTGGCTCCTTGTTGTGGTGGCTCACTCCTTTTGCCCCCTGGCAAGCCTTTTTAATTGCATTGGTTATTAATCTAGTTGGATTCGCCGGTGGTTTATGTCTGTCTGCCGTGAAACGTGACCGAGGCATCAAAGACTTTGGTGCCTTTATCGAAGGTCATGGCGGCATGCTAGACAGGGCCGACTCGCTCTGTTTTGCAGCCCCAGTGTTCTTTCATATAGTCAGGTATTTTTACACCTAATCCTGCTCTGCTATCTCTAATACCTATACTCACTGAACCTATATCGTGTTTTCTTTTTTTGAACGACGCATTGCCCCCTACCCAGACACCCCTATCAAAACACCACCCACGGGCTTTTTTTCATTTATGTGGGCCTGTACCGCAGGGATGCGCGGTTGGATCGGCTTATTAACCATTACCTCGGCAGCCTTAGCCGGTTACGAGGCCATGCTTTTTGCCATCATGAGTCAGGTGGTTGACTGGCTATCTGCGGTGTCACCCACTGATTTCTGGCAATCCCAACGAGGCACGATTATAGGATTAAGTGCTATTTTATTAAGTAGTGTTGCTTTACTTGCCCTGCATACCGTGGTGATGCATCAGGTCTTAGCCATCAATTTCCCCATGCGCTTACGTTGGCTATTTCATCGTCTGATGCTAGGGCAAAGCATGTCGTTTTACGCAGATGAGTTTGCTGGACGCATCACCACTAAAATTATGCAAACGGCTTTAGCCGTACGTGAAGTCATTTTTATGTTGGTCGATGTTTTAGTGGGTGTCAGCATCTACTTAATCGGGATTTTGATTTTAGCGGGTACATTCGAGCTACGATTAATGCTGCCTTTTTTAGTTTGGGTATGCGCTTACGCAAGCGCATGTTGGTATTTTGTGCCTCGCTTAGGCAAGATAGGCAAAAAACAAGCTGATGCTCGATCCATGATGACCGGCCGTATTACAGATGCTTACACCAATATTGCTACTGTAAAACTGTTTGCTCATACACGTAGAGAAGCTGACTACGCTCGTCATGCTATGGATCAATTTAAATTGACGGGTTATGCACAAATGCGTTTAGTCAGTTTATTTGAAACAACCAATCACATCATGATTACCTGCCTACTCATTAGCTCTACAGGCACAGCACTCTACCTATGGACTCAAAACCAAGCAAGCGCAGGAGTCGTGGCTGCCATCATTGCCATGGCTTTACGACTCTCTGGCTACTCACATTGGGTGATGTGGCAGATGACCGGACTATTTGAGAATATTGGGACCATTCAAGATGGCATTAATACACTAAGTAAACCCAGAACCACATTAGATACGCCTTCCGCTACGACTTTACAGGTAACCAAAGGTGAAATCCACTTTCATAACGTGGACTTTGGCTATAAGGACAATGGAAAAAAAGTAATTAACCAACTCAACCTGCATATTAACGCAGGTGAAAGAATTGGTTTAATTGGGCGCTCGGGAGCGGGCAAATCAACCTTAGTTAATTTACTTTTACGCTTTCATGACCCACAAAGTGGGGAGATCTATATTGATGGGCAAAATATCGCTGATGTCACGCAAGACAGTTTACGCAGCGCCATTGGTATGGTGACTCAAGATACGTCTCTATTACACCGCTCTATGAGAGACAACATTTTGTATGGGCGACCAGATGCCACAGAAGAACAAATGCGTGTCGCGGCCCAACGTGCAGAAGCCACGGATTTTATTGATGGCCTACATGATATGTATGGTAATACTGGCTATGACGCACAAGTCGGAGAGAGAGGGGTTAAGCTTTCCGGTGGGCAGCGTCAGCGTGTTGCCATTGCACGTGTTATGTTGAAAGATGCGCCTATTTTACTTTTAGACGAAGCCACCAGTGCTTTAGACTCAGAGGTAGAGGTAGCTATACAAAACAGCTTAGATAACCTAATGGAAGGGAAAACCGTTATCGCTATTGCACACCGTTTATCAACAATTGCTGCAATGGATCGGTTAATTGTCTTAGATAAAGGACAAATAGTGGAGGAAGGCTCTCATGAGCAGCTGTTGCAACTAGGTGGTATTTATGCCCGTTTATGGGCACATCAAAGTGGTGGTTTTTTAGGTGAGCCGCTGCACGGCCCTCTGTAATCTCAAATAAAAAGCGTGTTAGCTAAACAAACTAACACGCTTTTTATCTTAAATGCTGCGCATACGCTCTATTGTAAAGGAGTCACATGCCAACATAATTTCATGACCAGACATAACAGCCTGCTCAAGATTTTCTGCACTAAATTGCAGGCTTTCTAACATATCAGCAATTTGATCATCCGATGTGAGCTGCGCGTATTCGCCAAATAGGTCATAGCTTTGGGGGCTCCAGCAAAACGCGAATTCAGCATTAGGGCTGATTAAGCCAATCTCACCGTCGTCTCCGGCATGCGCTATGGCTTTTTCTAGACTTCCCGTACCAAATACAGCCTGTGTTCTAAAGCGAACCCCGAATCGATGTAAAAACCAATCATCAATGATACGATGTGCTGCCTCGGGAATATTTTTTGGCTTACGATCAGCAGGGGCATAAATAGTAATTTTATCCTCGGCTAGAGGGCGAGAAAAACCACGATATACAGGTAACCCACCTGTTAATTGTTCCCACTCATCCCCTTTCAACCAGGCTCCCTTGCTGCGATCTATTGTTATTTCAGTTTTCATTTTTTCATTTTCCGCAATAAGTCTGACACAAAAATACATCAGTTCTTTCTATCTTATAACAGATAAATGACACAAATAAGATGAAAATAATGACTTATCAGGGATTTTAATCTAGCCAGTTTAGCTCTCGTAAATGCCATGTCTCGGTACTGCGATCAAACTCCACCCTGGCATCATAGGTCTTAGGGTGCGTGCCACCTGTTCTTAACGTTGCATCAACGGTTGCCTGAATTGCAAACTGACACTCACCGATTGCTTTGGAGGATGCCTTAGGTAAAAAGGGAAATTGAACGAGTTTCATATCCGTCATTGTTAATTCGATATCGTCTTTGGATTTATTATATGCTTTGACCACATCGGTACAAATGGTGGCTATTCGTTTTTCCTCGCGCTCAAGGGCAGAATGTGATTTTTTATAAACAAACTCATTCCAAAAAGCTAAACCCATCATTAGGCTTGCTCCAACAACGATATAATATAGACCTTTACGTTTGGTTGGCGCATAGTCGGTAGAACGGTCATCTTTAAAATACCAACCGCCACCCTTTATCATTAACCAAATAGAAACCAATGCAATTGCAATCACAAGCCACAACATAATTTAGATCCAAAAATAGCAAAATATGGCTTATTGTAATGCTTTTCACCCCTTATGACGCGCATTAACTGTGTACCCGTAGAAGAACTCAGCCGACAACATTTAGTGGCTGAATACCGAGAGCTTCCTCGTGTTTTCTCTTTAGCACGCAAAGCCGCCCAACGAGGCTTTCAGGCCAGTGATGGCCCCAAAGACTACGTATTAGGTCAAGGACATGTATTATTTTTTTATACCAGACTAAAGTATCTGGCATTACGCCAACAACAATTAGTACAAGAAATGCTACGACGCGGCTATCAGCCTAACTTTACGGGATCTTTGTTTGAGGAACACGCTGATATTTCTGCCTATATGTGGAATGACTGGCAACCCTCTGAGAATGCCTTATTACTAAATCGACAGCGAATTGCAGAGCGATCTAGCTAATCAATAGCTAACAAATGACGTTTGCTGCTAACTTTTGCCCATTTTTCATGGTCTGCCAATGGGGCTTTAGCTCGACGTATACGCGTCCATGCCGGATCTTGAGATAAACGTGCATTTATTTCAATAAATGCCACCTGATCCTCTGGGATCTCGGTGGCGTTGACAATGGCACCGACTGGGCATTCTGCTACGCAGATAGAACAGTCGATGCACTCATCAGGATGGATCACCATGAAGTTAGGTCCTTCAAAAAAGCAGTCCATTGGACATACCGTAACGCAATCGGTGTATTTACATTGAATACAAGATTCGGTAACAACAAAGGGCATAACGACTCTGATCCTTAAAAACTACGTAAACGGCGTATATAAAATACACCCCATAACAAACCTATTATTGCGGCAGACAAGGAGGCCGTTAACACACCTAGTTTAGCTGCACCTAATAAGGCTTCATCATTAAAGGCCAACGTGCCAATAAAGATTGACATCGTAAAGCCTATCCCTGCGAGCAGCCCAATCAGTAACACACCTGACCAGCTAACGCCTTCGGGTAACTGACAAACACGCAATGCCACCGCTAAACGACATGCCACAAAAATACCCAATGGCTTACCTATGACCAACGCACATATTACACCGAGCATGACTGTCTGTGCGCCCCCGGTAGAAACATCAATCCCCTGAAAGCTAACACCCGCATTTGCTAATGCGAATATCGGCATCACTAGAAAAGAAACCCAGGGATGTAGCTGCATTTGAACACGCGCTACTGGCGGCAACATTTCTCGCTGTGCATGACGTATGTTGTCGATTGACTGTAAAAGCACCACCTCATCGGCATCAGGGCTCTCGCTTTGCTGACGAATAAGATGCATGTTTTTCTCTACTTGAGCCAACGGATCCTCAAGTAAAGGACGTGCGTAAACGGGAGTCATTAAGCCTAAGATCACGCCCGCTAAGGTAGGGTGAGCTCCGGTTTTTAATACCCCAAACCAAAGTACCGCACCAGGTATAACGTAAGCATATGCAGAAGCTATACCTAATCGCTGCCAGGTGATGACCAAAACTATGCCTAATAATACATACCAAAAACCACTGTAATCCAAACCACCAGAATAGAAAAAAGCAATGATTAAGACAGCGACAATATCATCAATAATGGCAACAGCAAGCAATAAAATACGTACATTAGAGGGAATAGATTTACCCAATAACGCCAGCACACCTACAGCAAATGCAATATCAGTTGCTGTGGGTACAGCCCAACCCGAACTCAGTGTTGGATCCATATTTAATGCAACATAAATGAGTGCTGGTATAGCCACACCACCTGCAGCGGCGGCAAGAGGCAAAGAGGCCTGACGAAAATCCGATAATGCGCCCTGATGTATTTCTCGGCGAATTTCCATGCCCACAACCAAAAAGAACACGGTCATTAAGGCATCATTAACCCAAAAATGTAAGCTATCCGACATGGAGAAATCGCCCAGTTGAAAGCCTATCGTTTGGTTCCAAAAATCATGATAGCCCTGAGAATAGGAGGAGTTGGCCCAAATTAGCGCAACCACAGCAGCTAAAATAAGCACAACGCCACCAAAGGCTTCGATGTGAACTAAACGGGAGACTTGATCCGATACGGATTGACTAATGCGATGGCCCAAAGGAAGCGTATTGGGGGAGGTATGGTTTTTCATAATACGTTAAAAACAAAATGCATAGGCGGCCCGACCTACGCGTTACCTATTTATCTAACCCCATGCTAGACAAATACCCAAGCAAAGCGTAACGTAATTTGACTTGTGATGCAAATCGCAAACCATAGACTCCATTTTTTATCCTGAAAAAAATGACTACTGCATCTGCTTCAATTATCGAATTTAATCCCTGCTTAAGCTGCGGAGCGTGCTGCGCTCATTATCGAGTGTCTTTTTATAGTGGCGAACTCTCTGGAGAAACTCACGGCTGTGTACCCGTAGAGCTCACGACCCAAATAGGACCGCTACGGGCCTGTATGAAAGGTACCGAAAAAGGGGATGGAAGATGCATTGCCCTTAGAGGTGAATTAGGTTTGGACGGTATACACTGTGCTATTTACGCAAGTCGCCCTAGTCCATGCAGAGATTTTTTTGTTTATGATATGCATGGTCAACCCAACCCTGAATGCCAAAAATTAAGAGCTAAATTGGGAATTAGCCTACTGCCTGAACAACCTGAGCCACCCGAAGAATCTACTATGGATCGAGCCGCATAAATGCATTATTAGCCCAGATTAAGCCGTTGCCTTCTATGTTCAAACAAACAGACGGCAGCGGCGGCAGCGACATTTAGGGACTCTACGGTACTGACTTGAGGAATAAATATTCGCTGTTCAGCCGCGGCCAATAGCGGCGTCGCAACCCCTTGCCCCTCATTGCCAAAGACCCATGCGGCCTCCGTCGCTAATTGAACCTGATAAAGAGAATTAGCTTGCTCTAAGGCCGTCGCATATAAAGGGATTTTTAACCGTGCTAGAAAATGATCAATGGAAACATTTTCGTGAATACGTATAACAAAGTGGGCGCCTTGGGCGCTGCGTAACACCTTTTGCGACCACGCCCACGCGCAGCCTGGCGACAAATAAGCGTGCTCTATGCCTGCGGCAGCCATAGTACGTAATAAAGTACCTACATTGCCCGGATCTTGTATACGATCCAAATAAAGACAGCTCTGAGTAATGTGCTCATCCGCTCTGTATGTAGGAGCGCTCACAACTAGGCCAACACCTTGCCCTTGCTCTACCTGAGATAACTGACGCATCAAGGCCGTAGGTAGTTGTAAACAAATGGACGGATCAATCCGAGCTAAAAAATTAGCTAACGTAACGTCTGTTGCACGCTGCTCATCAAACACCGCATATTCAATTTGATAGCCCTCATCTAACCATGCATGAGCCAAATTTAAGCCCTCAAGCCATATCCATGGCGGGGAGCCTATTTTTTTCCCTTGAGCCACCCGCAAAATCTGTTTAAACGTGGGGTTATCTTTAGAGCTAATATGCTTCATGGTGTTGTCATCAATCGTTTTCTGACCGGGGCAAAGCTGCGACGATGCTCTGGGCAAGGCCCATGCTCCTCAAGTAGAGCCATATGCTGTTTTGTCCCATAACCTTTATGTTGATCAAAAGCATACTGCGGATACTGTTCATGCATGATTAAACAAGCGGCATCACGCGCTGTTTTCGCTAAAATAGAGGCGGCTGAGATGGCAGGAACTTGGTCATCCCCTTTGATAACAGCTCGTGCTGGTGCGCTCAAATCCTGAGGTACTCGATTACCATCAATTAAGATAAAATCAGGCCGTAAAGGTAGTTGTTGACAGGCTCGTTGCATCGCTAACATAGTGGCTTGCAGTATATTTAACTGATCAATTTCTTCAGTGCTAGCGCTGGCAATACACCACGCTAAGGCATCTTGCTTGATACGTTCAGCCAACCCATCACGCCGCTTTGCACTCAATTTTTTAGAGTCAGCTAACTCTATAATCGGTTTA
>NZ_CANRIC010000032.1:0-24103 GCF_947630565.1 uncultured Paenalcaligenes sp. | reverse complement strand
TTGGATTACAACGAGGAGCGCACGCACGAAAGTTTAGGTGATATTCCCCCGTCGGTATACCGACAACAACTGGAAAACTCCAATTATGACTGTCTCAGTTTAGGGGAAGTGGACAGTGTTTCTGCACAAGCCTCTATTGGAAAGCTGTTCATTGCCGGGATTCTGCCAGGACTCTTGATGGGTTTGGCATTAATGATTACCGCCTTTTTTATCTCTAAGAAAAATGGTTGGCGTGGAGAAGCCGGTGATCGTTCCTTACGCGCAATTATTCAATCCCTATGGCATGCTAAATGGGCTCTATTAGTGCCTGTCATTATCCTAGGTGGTATTTACGGTGGCATTATGACGCAAAATTATTATTTTATTGCTGATTAACATTCTGCTCTTAGTCATTGGCATTTTTATGGAAGCCTTAGCTGCCATCGTCATCATCACACCTGTACTGCTACCTTTAGCAATCAGTGTGGGCGTGGACCCCATTCACTTTGGCGTGATCATGGTCGTAGGTCTGGCTATTGGTTTTATTACCCCTCCTGTGGGTGTCAACCTATTTGTAGCCAGTGGTATAGCTAAAGTCGGCATTGAGAAAATAGCTAAAGCCAGCTTTCCTTTTCTTATCATGATGATCCTTATTTTATTGGTCATCACCTATGTCCCTAGCATCTCCCTAGTCCTACTGTAATAAGACCTATGACTCTATTTACACTTAGCCAAACCCTATGCCATGAACTCGCTGACAAAGTGATGCAGCATGCTCAACAAGACGGCTTAGCCCCCGTCTGTATCGCCATCGTAGACCCACAAGGCGAGTTAAATTATTTTGGACGCATGGATGCTGCTCCGGCGCGTACTATCGCCATTGCCCAAGCCAAGGCCTACACGGCAGCCCGTATGCAAAATTCAACCTTGGCTTTCAGTCAACGACTTCACAATGAGCAGCTATATACCTTTGACTTTATGGATAAAAAACTATGTGCTCTACCGGGTGGAGTCCCCCTATCTATACAACAACACCTGATAGGGGCCGTTGGCATCAGTGGTCGTAGTTTAGAGGACGACCATGCCCTCGCTCTATTTGTGAGTGAATACGTCGCCACTCAATTTCGCTAATACCTAGTGTAAGACTGGCAATACAAAAAATGGCTCGCTCCAAATTAAGGAGCGAGCCATTTTCATTAGTATCAAAGATGAATTAGCCTACCAAGCGCCGCTATATTGCTGAACGGCTAAACTGGTCAACGTCACGGCTACCCAGACGCCTAAACCTAGCACCACAGGTTGCCACCCTGCTTTTGCCATCACTCGCATATTGCTTGAAAGCCCAATCGCGGCCAAAGCCAACACCATTAGAAACTTAGCTAAGAACTGCAATACACTTAATAACTCTGCAGGTAATAGTCCGGTAGAACGAACAGCTGAAGCCACCACAAACCAAACAATAAACCAAGGAATCAATCGTGTAATACTAAAACCGGTGCCTTCTTTTTTCTGTCTTCTAACCTCTAAGAAAACATAGAACAAACAGATCGGAATAATAAAGGTAGCTCGGGTTAATTTTACTACGGTTGCGTAATCACCCGCCTCGGTACTGTAACTATAAGCAGCCGCAACAACAGAGGAAGTGTCATTAATGGCTGTCCCTGCCCATAAGCCAAACCCCACATCGGACATATTTAAAAAATGACCAAAAAAGGGAAAGACTAACACCGCAACGACGTTAAACAAAAAAATGGTCGAGATAGCAAAAGCCGTCTCATGTTCTTCTGGCTTAATAATAGGAGCGACTGCCGCAATAGCTGAGCCACCACAAATAGCAGTACCGGCTCCGATCAGTGTGCGTAACTTATCAGGGACTCCTAACATCCGCCCTAATACCGCAGCCACGATAAATGCAGCAGCCATTGTGATTAACGTCACCCATAACGACTCTAGACCTGTCTGCACTACCTGGTTTAGGCTCAGACCAAAACCTAAAGCAATAATGGACCACTGCAACACTTTTTTCGACGAGAAAACGAGCCCAGGCTGAAACACCGGCATCATGCCCATCGTATTACGAATCATCAAACCCAACAAAATAGCAAATACAGGGCCACCCACAGTAGGTAACCAATTGCCTAACACCGTCGCCACTACGGCCAACCCAGCAGCTAAAACAATGCCTTGCCATAATGAAGGTTTACGTGGCGTATCCTTTTGCTGCTCCTTTGCTGACGTGACTTTCACGCCATCTGCACTGGCTGAAGAATGAACAGTAGTAGCACCCATAGTCAATCCTAATTATTATGATAGATACAGGTATTCCACGACAAAAAATCAATTATCAAGCCAAAATGTCTCGATATTTGTTAAATATACCCATTGATCAAAAAAAACTGGGGCAAAAACCACTTGCGCCCAGTCTTTATTGTAGTCCTAGTTGTCTTTTGCCTTAATAGCAAAATAGAACGAATTACGCTTTAGCCTCAATAAACTTTAGAGACATGAAGCCTTCTAGGGAGTCATCTTTAATCGCTAACCAAGGTTTAGGTAGTTCTGCAGCCATCGTGCCAGTAATCGTCGAACGGTACGATTTATTACGGAACTCCATAATGTTCTCTTTTTTATCAAGTAGCCATTGCTTTAATAGCTCTGCTTGTTTTTCGATAGGGAAATCAGGGTAATCCGTCGCATTAATTAAATCACGCACATAGCTGGCTTGGTAGTCAATACACTCGTTGGGTGTATGAAGCTGCTCTTGGCGCTGTAACCAAGACTGAATATCCTTGCCTCGGTCTTGGGCATCAGGCAATTGAATCTTACCCAAAATCACATCCCGCACATACCACGCCTGAGCATCAAACATATTAAAAGTGAAATACTGGTCTTGCATACCCAGATAAATCAACTTGGGATTATCTTGGAAAAACACACCCTTATACAGGTTATCCGGGTATAAACAGTTATGAGTTTGCAAGCGCAACTCATCAGGCAAGAATGGAAAGTGGAATAAATAGCCCGTACACATAATAATGGCATCATACGCCTTATGACTGCCATCATTAAAATAAGCCACATTCCCCTCTAAGTGCGTTAACAAGGGGCGCTCTTCAATGCCCTCGGGCCACTCAAAACCTAAAGGATTAGTTCTGTAGCTAATCGTGACCGATTTGGCTCCGTATTTATAGCACTGGGTTCCAATGTCTTCGGCAGAGAAGCTTCCACCGACTAACAACACATCCTGCCCCTCGAACTCTAAGGCGTCACGGAAATCATGCGCATGCATCACGCGGCCAGGAAACTGCTCTAGCCCCTCGTAATAAGGCATATTAGGCGTAGAGAAATGACCTGTAGCTACCACTACATAATCAAACTCCTCAGACTCTTGATCTCCGGTTTTATGATTCATCACTGTTACAGTGAATTTTTCAGTTTGATCATCATAGGTCACCCAACGAGCAGGGCACTCAAAACGAATATAATTGAATATCGCACGCTTATCGATACGACCCATGATGTAGTCTTTTAAGACTTCACGGGGGGGATACGAAGGAATCGGACGATCAAAATGCTCATCAAAAGAATAGTCAGCAAACTCTAAGCACTCTTTAGGACCATTTGACCAAAGGTAACGATACATACTGCCATGTACCGGCTCACCATTACGGTCTAAACCCGTACGCCATGTGTAATTCCACATGCCACCAATATCATTTTGTTTTTCGTAACAAACGATTTCGGGTAGATTTTTTACACCGGCTCGATGCGCTGCCTCAAAGGCACGCAACTGAGCTAAACCACTTGGACCTGCACCTAAAATTGCTATTTTCTTTTGAGTCAAAACATATTCCTTATTCAATTAATAATAGTTGGCGTCTTTTTTTATCGTGTATTCACCTCGATCGCCAACATCGTATCGTCATCAAAAATGAGCTCAAAAACACATAAATCTGCTCATCCTTCGTTAATTATTATAACAGACATTAAAAATCGAACGTTTACCGCCCCCTATTTACGTCCTTTTCGCCTACTCACTCTCTACGTGTATGTTCTATATCCTTGCCCAACACAGAGCAATACATTGACAAGCTATGCATAGGCGATTTACTGTTTAGGTACGTCTTCAGGGCGGGGTGCAATTCCCCACCGGCGGTAAAGCAGAATCATTGCAAAGCCCGCGAGCGCTTAGGCTACGGCCTAAGGTCAGCAGATTTGGTGAAACTCCAAAGCCGACGGTATAGTCCGGATGAGAGAAGATACGATTAGGCCGCCGCTTATTAAAGCGGTGCCTTTTTATGCCTATGGCTATTGCCTATCAATAGTTCATTGCCCTGAAACGTTTTTCGTTAACCGAGGAGCGTTTTTTATGTTGCTATCCCCCCCATTATCGGCACACCTAGCCGATGTCCCATTTTCAAACCTAGCTTTACAACAACGTGTAGAGCAAGCACTTGAAGCGATTCGCCAAGGTAAGCCTGTGGTTGTCGTCGATGACTATGACCGTGAAAACGAGGCCGACTTAATTATTGCAGCGTCCACGATGACCGTTGAAACCATGGCGCTATTTATCCGTGAATGCAGTGGTATTGTGTGTTTATGTTTACCTGAAAGTCATGCTCAGCACCTTGGACTCAGACCCATGGTAGAAAAAAACCAAAGTCCTTTCGCTACGGCTTTTACAGTTAGTATTGAAGCTAAAACCGGTGTATCCACCGGCGTATCAGCCTCTGACCGCCTCACCACCATTCAAGCAGCAACTCAGGCTGGGGCCAGTGCGGCAGACATTATTAGCCCAGGGCATGTTTTCCCTCTTATCGCCAAAGAAGGGGGAGTATTAGCCCGACGTGGCCATACAGAGGGCTCCGTAGACCTAGCCCGCTTAGCCGGACTGCCTCCCTTTGGCGTGTTATGTGAGCTCACCAACCCCGATGGCAGTATGAGTCGCGGTCAAGAGGTCATTGATTTTGCACAGCAACACCATCTCCCTCTTTTAAGCATTGACGATTTAGTACACTATCGCCAGCAACAAGGCGTATAGCCGTTTTGCTCAGCCACGAGCCATTCCAGACAGATCTCTGGTTCGTGGCATTAAAGGAAGAACAACGCAATAGTGAGACCGAATGAAATAGCCCATCTTAGCTGGGCTATTTGTCATTTCTCTGTCACAATCGGTCTGTTTCTAATTTCATCAAAATCTATCTATTTATCATGGCAGACATCACCATTGATCGCGTAGTCAAACGCTACGGCCCAGTTACTGTGATTAACCAACTCTCCCTTAATATCAAACACGGAGAATTCTTTACACTATTGGGTCCAAGTGGATGTGGCAAAACAACGTTATTACGTATGATTGCTGGCTTTATCATTCCCGACGAAGGCCGCTTGTTGTTAGATCAGCAAGATATCACCCATCTACCGGCACATAAACGTGAAACCGGCATGGTTTTTCAGGATTACGCTCTCTTTCCCGATAAGACCGTCTTTGATAACGTCGCCTACGGATTACGTGTCCGCAAACAAAGTAACACTGAGATCAAGCGTAAAGTCACGCAAATTCTGGAGCGTGTTGAATTAAGCCATGTATTAGAGCGCTATCCAAATGAGCTATCAGGTGGTCAACGTCAGCGCGTGGCCTTAGCTCGAGCTCTCGTCATTGAGCCGCGCGTCCTACTCATGGATGAGCCTCTGTCAAACTTAGATGCAAAACTACGTATTCAAATGCGTCAAGTCATCCGTGAGCTACAGCAAGAGTCACAATTAACCGCTATTTTTGTGACACATGACCAAGATGAAGCACTTTCGATGTCAGATCGTATTGCGTTGCTACGTGGCGGAAAAATTGATCAACTAGACACACCAGAAGGTTTATACGCGCGTCCTCGCTCAGCCTATGCCGCTGATTTTATTGGTGCAGCGAATTTAATTGATGTCTTGTCAACGACCCAAACCGAGCAAGGTACCCTTGTCCACATCGCAGATGGTCAGATTCTCATTAATAGCCAAAATACAGGAACAAATCTACAGCTTGCTGTGCGTACAGAACAAGCACAAATCGTAGACAAAAAAGACACCAACACCATATCTGCACGCGTCCTGTCTCGTCAGTATCTTGGGATTAAGTCAATCTATACCTTAAGTCTCAATAATGGGGCCTTACTCAATGTAGACGTACCTTCAGCTGAAGATAGAAATCTACTCGTAGGTACCGAAGTCGCCCTACGGTTTAGCCCTGATTGTCGCTTGGTTGAGGTATAAACCATGTCCGTTGCATTATCTAAACCTCGTTTTTCGCCATGGCTAGTCCCTACCTTAGTCTGTATCACCATTTTGGTTTTTTGGGTCATCTGGCCTCTGGCTTCGCTATTTCATCAAAGCATCACTGACCCAGTCACCGGTGCCTTTAGCTTAAATGGCTTTGAACAATTTTTTGAAAACCCACGTTATGTGGAAGCCTTTTTCAACACCTTAAAGCTGGGTCTGATTTCCACTATAGGTACGCTATTAATCGGAGCCCCTTTAGCTTACGTGGTGTCTCGCTATGACTTTAAAGGCAAGAGCATTGTTGCGCTGTTGCCGTTAACCACGATTATTTTGCCCGATATTGTGGTGTCTCAAGCTTGGTTGATGCTGTTGGGCAATAACGGAATTATACGTATCGCCTTAGAAAACATAGGGATATCACTGCCGTCTTTTTACGGCTGGTTTGGGATGTCTTTTGTCCTCATCCTAAATGACTACACCTATGTATATATTGGTATGTTAGCCGCCTTAAAAGCGATAGACGGTACGCTTGAAGAAGCGGCCACCAATCTCGGGGCCAGCACCTTTAAACGCACCTTAACAGTCACCTTACCCGTTTTAGTCCCCGCCTTACTTATCAATGCCATGATCGTATTTACTTTGGCCGTTGATAACTTTTCAATTCCCATGATCTTAGGTGGTCGAATTGACGTTCTATCCTCATTAACCTACACCACTTTCTTATCAGAAATGGGCGGCAATCCCACCATGCAAGGCGTATTAGCCACCGTGTCCGTGGTGCTTGTCGGTTGCGTGTTATTTATTCAAAAGCGCGTGGTAGAGCGTAAAACCTATCACATGCAACAAGGCCGAGCCCCTATTCCAGTTAAAGCGAGCGGCCTAAGCGGCATGCTGATTACGGCTGGAACTATTTTCTTTGTCATTTGCTCACTCATACCGGCTGCCATCGTCTTTTTAGGTGCCTTCACCAAAGCTCGTGGCCCTGTCATGCAATACGGCACCTTTACCTTAGAAAATATGGAGCGTGCCTTACGCTATGCCCCTGAGCCAATTTTAAACTCACTCATGCTCGCCAGTATCGCCACTGTAGCAGGCACCTGTTTTGCTATTATTTCTAGTTATCTGATTGTTAAAAAGCGCCTCTTTTCCGTCACCGTATTGGACTATATGGTCATGCTACCGCTGGCCATTTCCGGTACAGTTTTAGGTATTGCTCTCATTCAAACCTACAACAGTGGCATGATTATTTTGACAGGCACTTGGGTCATCATGGCTGGGGCCTATTTCGTACGTAAAGTCCCCTTTTCCATACGCTCGGCCTCCTCCTCGCTCTATAGCATTCCAGACTCCATAGAAGAAGCCTCTATTAACCTAGGGGTCTCCCCCATTAAAAGCTTCTTTAAAGTGGTCTTACCTTTAATGAAACCCGCCATCATTGGTGCCGCTATTTTAATGTGGGTAACCTCTCTGGCTGAAATATCTGCCTCTATTGTTCTGTACTATGGCGGCCTAGAAACCATGCCTATACAAATGTTCCGTCAGATTGATGCGGGATATTTAGCTAGGGCGTCCTCGTATGGCGTGATCTTAATTGTCGTCATCCTTGTGCCCATTTACCTGGCGATTCGCTTTCTCAAGCTAGACCTTTTTTCTCAGCGCTAATTTTAAGGAAATATCACCATGACCTCCTCATCAGCACTTAAAACCACTTTAATTGCAGGCCTTTGTAGCACAGCAGCTATTGCTTTTAGCTCCTCTGCGCTGGCATCCAATGCCATTATTTACACCTCAAATAATGTACAAACGATTGATACTGCCGTCGAGATTAGTCGTAAAAAAGCCCCTAAACTCAATATTCAACAAGTTACCTCTGGTACCGGTGCCTTGATGAAACGCATCGAAGCCGAGGCCGAGTCACCATTAGGTGATGTGGTTTGGGGCGCTGGCTTTGGTACGATGGCCGCCTATCAGCAAAATTTTCAAGCCTATCAGTCCAAAGACCTAGAGCACATCCCTGAGCAGTTCATTGGTAAAGATAACCTATGGGTCGGCTCCAATGCGCACGTTATGCTTGTCATGGTGAATGAAAAGCAGTTAAAAGGCGAAGCCGCACCAAAGAGCTGGCAAGACCTATTTGACGCCAAGTGGAAAGGCAAAATCATCATTGGTGACCCGGCTACATCAGGTAGTGCCTATGATCAAATTTATGGTATTTACCAGATTTATGGTCAAGATGGATTCAATCAATTAGCGGCAAACGTAGACGTATCGCGTAGTTCTGGTCAAGTCTACAAAAGCGTTGCAAACGGTGAATACCCCATTGGTATTACCATGGAATACGCAGCTTATTCTTACGTAGCCGGTGGCCAACGTGACATTAAGTTGGTCTACCCTGAGGACGGCTCTTTTGTCGCCCCCGAAGCACTAGCGATCATTAAGAATCCGAAAAATGGTACAGAGGTAGCCCAAGAGCTATACGATGTATTGCTTTCTAAAGAGGTTCAAGAGGCGGAACTTGTAGAGAACTTCCGTCGCCCAACTCGCTCTGATATTAATGTAGCTGAACTCACAGAACTACCTAACCTTGATCAAATCAAGGTTGTAGATGTAGATCCGATGAAAGCCGCTGCAGAATACCAGTCTGTGGTTGCCGCTTGGCAAGACGCATTACGCGCCGCAGGAAAATAATAGGACCCCCCTTTTGATGTGATCAGCAAAAGGGGGTGAGCATATTATAAAACTCAGTCATAGCACACCACAAAACGTATCTATCGGATGAATTAAGCAAAATAACGTTAAGTTTTGTAGGGTAACATTCACAAATTGTAAAAAAGTAAGTAGGATTGAAAGTAGAAAAACGTTTCCCCCTACTAGGAGACATACATGCTTACTGACTACTCATACTTATTAGAACTTTTACCTTTATTCTTTTTATCCGGCGGTTTTGCCCTACTGGCGTTAATTTACTTCACTGCACAACATTAATGCTCCTGCAACATAGAGGCTCGTAACTGATCTACCTGCAATGGGATAAATTGCAGCTTTTGGTGTAGATAGTTCAATATGCTGTTGTGATGACGATTGATCTCTTTAATCGCTATCGCTAAATAATCGGCGCGCACCGACCAAAGTATCTCCATCACCTCTTTTGATACCTGAAGCCGACTAGGACGTGCTTTATCAAAAAACTGGTTGCTTAATAAATAATCTGCCATCACATCATCTTCATGCACGCCTAAAGCAAGCAATAACAAGGCAATAGCAAAACCGGTGCGATCTTTACCGGCCGTACAATGCACAACCACTGGTTTTTGAGCTGTTAATACTTGGTGAAGAAAAGCACTAAATTCGTGCTGTTGCTCGTGCACAAACCCCTGATACATCTGTAGCATAAAATCATGGGCATCTTGGGTGCTGATCTGTGCACCCTGCTCTATTTTTTGCCTAGCTAACAGGGCCACTTTGGGCAAAATAGCTAAATGCGTAGTCTCTACGAAATGAAACGAGGTCCGTAGAGCTAGCCTGAGCCAAATGAGCTGAGCGATACAAACGTTGCCAACGAACGGCTTGGTTTGCCACCCCTTTATAACCACCCACATCTCTAAAATTGGCAATCCCTTCGAAGGGAATATGACGTATTACCCGAATCATTCGTCCTTATCCCTTGGTAATTGACGTGGCCCATCCTCATTGGTGGAGTCGCTCTCACGACTTTCAGCCAACATCTGTTTAAACCCTTTAACTATTAGGTATCCCGCCGCAAGGGCGCCAAATATAAACAATGCAATACGCATACTCATACCTCTTAAAAAAGGCGTGATATTCTCATATCACGCCATGTATGTCGCTCAGACCATTGTATCTTAGGATTGATAATAGTCTGGATAAATCATGTCACCTGTTAACCGGGCTCGGTTTTCCTCGACCTCGCGCAAAGGCTCAACTTTTTTCATACTGTCTAAACTACGTTGGGCTAATCGCTGATACATATGTGTACCTAAGGTTTTTTGCTTAATGTCTTCGTCTTTAAGCGCTTTCACTATTTTAGCAGGAGCCCCAGCCACCAAGGATCGAGCTGGAATGACCATCCCTTTTTTCACAAAAGCCATCGCACCAATAATACTATCAGCACCTACATCAGCTTGATCCATCACCACTGCATTCATTCCTACCAACACGTTGCGCCCTATCGTGCAGCCGTGTAACACCGCACCATGTCCAATATGCCCGTCAACCTCTACGACGGTATCTTGCTCTGGAGTACCATGAATCACGCAGGTATCCTGAATATTAGACCCCTCTTTCATGATTATGCGTCCAAAATCTCCACGCAAACTAGCTAAAGGTCCAATATACACACCTGGACCAATAATCACATCGCCAATAAGCACCGCCGTTGGATGCACGAAAGCGGTTTCATGAACGACAGGAATAATTCCATCAATAGAATAAATATTTTGCATCATTGTCTCCCTTTGTATTGCACTGCTCTCTAGCTTAAAACAATTGCAAATAAAATGCCTCGTTAAAAATGTCAAAAAAATCCGGTTATAATTAGAATTAGTCACAAAGATACATACTTTGATTTTTTGCTATTTTCAACATGTAGGAACCTATGTGTATAAACATCTCATCGGCTTACTCATTGGCTCTCTAACTGCCTTCCCCTCTTTTGCTCAAGATGCTCAATCCCAATGTATCAGCACACATTTTTATAATTACTATGGCCCTATAGACACGGTCAAAATAGTCACCATAGAACGTATGGAGCAATGGTCTAATTGGTGTAAACAGGGTTATCAAGCCAAAGATATAGAAATCGCTATTCGTCCTTGTTATCAACAATCCATAGAGCAAATCCATAGCCAAAACAATGGCTATTCGAGCATCAGCTATCAACAAAGTCGACAAATTAAAGCCCAGTGTACTCAACAGCTGTGGCAACAAGTCGTCTCAACCCAAAAAAACTCACAGTTATAAAATAAGCAGCAAAGTGTACTTTTTTAAGCTTCAACTAGTTGCGCTGTATCAACCAAGAGCGTTATAGACCTGAAATCGTCATGAATCTATGGCAAACTGGGTTAATCATCTACTATCTAACAGGGAGTTAGCCCATGCTTAAAGTCATTCAATCACCAGGTAAATACGTTCAAGGTGCTCAGGCACTACAAAAAATTGGCGAATATATTAAACCATTGGCGACTAATGCTTTAGTCCTTGCTGATGACTTCGTCATGAACTTAGTAGGCGAGCAAGTCAAAAACAGCCTAAACACCTCTTCACTCAACAGCCATTTTGAAAAATTCAATGGTGAATGTACGCATGACGAAATCAAACGACTCACAGAAATCGTCAAAAAAAATGGTCATGATGCCGTCTTAGGGGTGGGAGGCGGAAAAACCATTGATACCGCTAAAGCCGTAGCCCATTTTGCAAAAACTCCTGTTGTAGTTGCCCCTACCATTGCCTCTACAGATGCACCTACAAGCGCTCTTTCTGTGATTTACACTGCTGCGGGCGAGTTTGATAGCTATTTGCTCCTACCAAAAAATCCAGAAATGGTCGTTATGGACACCACGATCATCTCTCAGGCTCCTGCTCGCTTGCTAGTAGCAGGCATGGGTGATGCCCTAGCGACGTATTTTGAAGCCAGAGCTTGTTGCACAACAAATCAGCCCACCATGGCAGGCGGTACAGCAACGCTGGCCGCAATGACCTTAGCTGAACTGTGTTACGACACACTATTAACTGATGGCTATAAGGCCAAACTCGCCCTAGAGGCTGGCGCATGCACCAAGGCTGTAGAAAACATTATCGAAGCCAATACGCTTTTAAGTGGTATCGGTTTTGAAAGTGCAGGTTTAGGTGCTGCACACGCTGTACACAATGGCTTTACTGCCCTAGAAGAATGCCATGATATGTATCATGGCGAAAAAGTTGCATTTGGTACTTTAGTCCAATTAGTCATGGAAAACGGTGACTCTGAGGAACTAGAAAATGTACTTGATTTCTGTGTTGCGGTTGGCCTACCCGTCACCCTTGAAGAGCTAGGCGTTACGGCAACTGGGGACGAACTCAAAGCTAAAATTATGAAAGTAGCCCAGGCCAGCTGTGTAGAGGGTGAAAGTATCCACAACATGCCTTTTGCAGTCACCGCCGACACCGTTTATTCTGCAATTTTAGCTGCTGATCGATTGGGCCAAGAATGGCTATAAGCGTCACGTAGTTTTACAGAAACGACAGATCACTGCTTATTGCACAGCCCCAAAAAACGGAAGAGGTCTACCGTTTTTTGGGGTTTTTCTCTGTCCACTAGAAATAGATCGTGAATTTTTGTTAATTATTGCATTTAGCATTAAAATGACTCTGAACAACAAATCAACAATAAAAACACAGGCCAAAATCTGTCTCTAGGACATCACCATGAAAAACCCTAATTTACGCAACGCTTTTGCTGAACTCAAAAAAGCGAGGAGCATGGCCGAGGGTGTAACGGCCGCCACGTTATTAATCAATAAAACCGCCTACCAAACAGGCAAGTTTTTGTACGGCTTAAACCATCTACTCAAAAAACCTGCTCCAGTAACCACTACGCCAGCTCCAACCGCTGAAATAGACTCGACATTAGCCGTTGAGTCTGTAACGGTGGAAAAAATCACTGTAAGCGATTCTGAGTCCGTCAGCACAAAGGAAGACCTTTCAGCCCCACCCGCTGCGGCAGAAAAAAAGGCAACGGATCCATTTGCAGAGGGCTTAATGCGTATCGAGTTTGATTTACGTACTCTACGTAATCAATACGATAAAGCCCCCACCGAAATCGATAAAAATGTGCTGCGCTTTAAAATACTGCGTCTAGAACGTGAAAGACGTGAATATATCCAAAAACACAGCTAAAACGTCATCGCTCTGCTGTTAAGGTCTACTCTTCAGGATCAAAAACAGGCTCTACAATTAACGCTAAACGGTCTGCCTCAAAATCCAAATGGTTAGGTGCTATCGGGGGTAACTGTTTAGTGATCTTGGTGGATAGTTGGCTAAATCTATCCACCTTTCCATATAAGCCTTGCTGCCCAACCAGAGCCGTCACCGTATGATTATAATGTTTGCTAACAGTGCTCAGAGTGTTGCCTAGCTTGCTTAAACGTTCAGCCACAATACAAACTTGATTATAAATCTCGCCTGCTCGTTCGCTGATTTCTTTGGCCTCAGCGTTGCTTCGTTCTATCATCCATAAATTAGATACCGTACGTAAAATAGGAATCAGTGTGGTGTGTGAAACCAAAATGATTCCTTTTTGATACCCATACTCAAACAACTCTTTATTGCTTTTGAGCGCCTCAATGTAAGCAGGCTCTACAGGCATAAACATCAAAACAAAATTAGGGCTGTGCATACCAATAAGATTGGTGTAGTCCTTGCTGGCTAAATCATCAATGTGCTTACGTACAGCCCGGATATGGTCTTGCATCGCCAGCTGATAAGCCTCTGGGGTCGTGGCCCCCACTGCTCGATCATACGCGTTAAGCGCCACCTTACTGTCAATAATAAGATGTTTATTATCTGGTAGTTTAATTAAATAATCCGTCTGTTTTTGTTTACCCTCTGCATCCTTAAATGCCGTTTGCACCTCGAAATGCGCGTCTTCGATCAAACCACTCATCTCTAGGGTGCGACGTAGCTGCGCCTCTCCCCACGCGCCACGCTGTTGCGAATCGCCCTTTAATGCTGAGGTTAAGTTCGTGGCTTCCTGGCTCATCTTTAACCCCGTTTCCAATACTTTTTTAATTTCACTGTTTAAATGAGCATTCCCTTGTAGGGCTGCATCATGCACCTGATTAATGCGGGCTTGAAAACGATCAATCTGCTCTCGGAAAGGGCTTAACAAATGCTCTAGATTCGTCTGTGTGGCCTGATTAAAATTTTTACCTTTTTCATCAAAAATACGATTAGCTAAGTTTTCAAATTCGGTGGCTAACGACTGTTTAGTTTCAGTCAATCGGGTCTCAAAAACCGCTTTTTCTGCTTGTAAAACCTCTACGTGTTTTTCTAATTGGTACTGCTGCTGTTGCGCTTGCTCTAAACGCTCTCGCAATACCATAATCGTGTCTTTATGCTCATCGAGCTCAAAACCTAATCGTTGCTCGGTGCTTTGGACTAGATGATTGGCTTGTTCTGTGCGTAATTCGAGCTGAGCTATTTTGGCTCTGGCGTCTTGTACATGACGGCCTTTAATCAAAGCCGCTAATAAATACCCAATAAGTGCGGCCAATATCCCGACGATCACTGTCTCAATGACTGACTCTGAAAACATAAAAACCCCAACCACTAATATACGAAAAACACCTATTACACTATCATAGGTGAAGCACTATACGCCTACAATATAGAGCAACGTAATTCCACCCTACACCCTATTTCTTTCTGATTGGCAGCCTTTAGCATGAACCGAAAAACGTATACTCAATGGTTACAGCTAATCAGTTTTGGTGCTTGGCCATTAACTTATAAATTGATGCTCATTTTCCTTTTCACCTCTCTTTTTCCCATGGGTATACTCAGCTACCTAAGCTTGAACAGCAGCTTAGAGCAAGTAGAAAAAGATCAAAAGGAACACTTAGAACTGAGCTCGCATATTATTTCTACCCAAATAGATCAACTGCTAGAGCAACACAAAACATTTACTCAGTCTTTTGCAAAAGACCCTGATGTAATGAATTTTTTACAAGCCCCCCAGAATCCTAAGCTTAAAGAGCTGGCGGATAATGATCTATTACTCTTAACCCACTCGCTAAAACATGTGTCTCATGTCAGCCTTATCGACACACAGGGACGCTTTCTCACCTCATCCACCCCTTACTTAGTTGGGTTTTCTGCTGATTTCAGGGACTATTTTCAACAAGCCATCCAGGGTATCGTTTTTATCTCCGGTCTTATCACTGGCCATAGAACACAAGAAAACGGTCTTTTTTTTGCTGCGCCTGTCTATGGCGAACAGCAAAAAATCATCGGTGTTGTTGTTCTTAAACTCAAAGAATCCGCCATTGATGAGCTATTTATAAAAAATGGTCTGCAGCACAGTACCTCTATTGCTTTTTTAGTTGATGAAAATAAAAACATTATTTATCACCCAGACAACAAATACAGATATAAAAATATTGATGCCCTCCCCTCATTAAGATCATACGCTGCAGAAAAAAACACCTCACAGGCACTACTGAACACAAACAGCCTTGAGTTTGATCTTAATGGTGTTAAATATGTCTCTGGTTTATCCGAAACAAAACAAAAAAACTGGCATATTTATATCGCTAAGCCCCATCACGAGTTTTCTACCCCCATTGAAAAACTCTTCTATAAAAATCTCATCATTCTGATTCTTTGTAGTCTTGGCAGCATTTTGCTCGCGTGGCTATTAAGCCGAACTTTTATTCGCCCGATTAATGTGCTCATTCAACAGGCTAAAAACATCAAAGCAGGGAACTACAGCCTAGACACTGATAAAAATATAGGTCTATTTGCGGTGGCTCAACGTAATGATGAGTTAGGCAGTTTTGCTAAAGTATTTCAATCCATGGTTCAAGAGATCTACCACCGTGAATTTGCTTTAGACCAATTAGTACAACAACGCACCAATGAACTGACAACTAAGAATCAGATACTGGCCAACACCTACGCCCGGATTGATCAGGAACTCAACTTAGCGCACAACATGCAACAGGCTATTTTGCCTCAATCATTTCCCAATCAAGATCACTTTGAAATCTATGCAAATATGCACCCCGCACGAGAAATGGGGGGCGACTTTTACGATTGTTTTGCTTTAGATGATGGAGGCTATGCCATCGTGGTCGCTGACGTGGCTGGAAAAGGAGTGGCTTCTGCTTTTTTCATGGGGGTTTCAAGTACGATTATCCGCCAAGCAGCCTCTCTTTATAAAGAACCCAAAGAGGTTTTAGCATTTGCGAATACCTTGTTATGTGAACGTAATCCCACTGAGCTTTTTGTCACGGTCTTTTATGGGGTGTTCTACCCTGAAAAATCCACGCTACATTATGCTTCTGCAGGGCATCCAGCCCCGTTGCTAAGGCTAACAAGCGGAGATATTACAGAATTAACATTAGCTCATGACCTCCCCCTAGGGGCTTGGGATACCGCAGACTATCAGCAGTTTATGATCACGCTACAGCCCTCAGAGGTACTATTTATCTATACAGATGGTATTACAGAGGCACTCTCTGAGGCACAAGAGGAATTTGGCGAACAACGCTTGCACCACTGGTTACAGCAACAAGGCAAACAATTATCAGCACAGGATATTTTCCACACCCTAAAACACAGTATTAAACAATTTGTAGGGCAAGCAGAACCGCATGATGATATGACAGTGCTGTTATTACGTATGCAAACCCATGAGCCCACACTACAAAATCAATGGCATATAACACCCGATTTGGCTCAAATATCAGGGCTGATAGAACAGGTAGAACACTTTCTACACCCCTACCTAGCAAATCAACCAGAAATTATTTTTCAAATCACCCTCAGCATTGATGAAATACTTAATAATATAATCAAGCACAGCCAGCACCCTGCCTCCGAATCCATCCATGTGCTGCTAGGTATTAACCACCAATCCATTTACTGTGAAATTAAAGATCAAGGTATCGAATTCAATCCGTTTACTCAAGAAGAAAATGCGGATATAGACAGTGAATTAGATCAACGCTTAATCGGTGGTTTAGGCGTGCATTTAGTTAAAACTCTCATGGATGAATACCGCTATAGCCGTCAGGAATCCATGAATAGCATCTGTTTTTATAAACACTTACCCTCGGAACACACCCATGAGCTTTGAGTTATTAAGCGAATCAAAAAATAACGTCCTCATTCTATCTATGTCAGGCCGTTTGGATAGTATTAACAGCACACACGCCGAAGCCAACTTGCTCGATCAAATAGAAAACAGTACGACTGCTGTGGTTTTAGATCTAGAAATGTTGGACTATGTGGCCAGTGCAGGCTTACGCATTGTATTGATGGCAGCCAAAAGAGCAAAGGCACAGAACAAACCATTTTTGCTCTGTGCCTTACAGCCCCAAATCCATCACGTCTTTGAAATTAGTGGTTTTTTAAAAATACTTTCTGTGTATAGCTCTCAGACTGAGGCTATCGCAGCTCTCAATCACTAATCATCTCTTGCTGTTTATATGCCGTAAAAACATGAGACTTAATATATTGTGCCGTGTCGCCTACCGCATATACGCTGTCCTGCGTTAACTGTTGATTATTAATATATTGCAATAGCAACGTCGCAGGATACGGCATATACGGCGCAAAACCACCGCTAATAAAACCTAAGTCCACTAATCGTTTTACCACGGCTGGGGCATGAGCCTGGGTTAAGTCGATGGTGGCATAGATCACATCCACACGCGCTCTACACAAATATTTCCACTGCTTTTTGAGCTGAAAACCCCCATCCTCGGCCCAAGCTGTCACTGATAAAAAAGCCACCTGCAAGCTGGCTTCTATGTGGTATTGCAGACTCGTTTCCGCCACATCCACATACTCATCATCTATAGGCTGAGGCACTAAAGGCATCTGCAACTGCTCAGCCATTTTCAGCACCAGATTTTGTTCGGTGGGGGGTAAATAAACCCGTAACGCCGCGACAGGCTGTAAGAGCTTAGCGCAATAGTAGACGGAACCACGTTCCTCGGTATTTTGATTTTGTACACTTTTAAACTGAATACTGGTGGGGGTGTAGCCCAACAAGAGCGCACTCATGACATAACCGTGCTTTAAGACAATCTTTTGCGTAAAGGGGTGACACGTCACCGCATGCACACACGCCACTTTCTCTTGGCGAAACGGCAGCTGATCCTCAAGAGACTGCCACAAGATATTAAAAATACCTAGGCCTTGCTTTGTAGGCGAGACCACAGCCGCCCCTAGTTCTACTACATCGCTCTCAGCATCCGATTTCATTAATGCACAATGGCCAATTAAGTTTTGTTCAGCGTCCACCGCTACCATGGAGGTTAAACGGCCATCACTATGTCGTAAACGAATGCGTTCCGCAATATATAAATCAGGATTCACATAAGAATAACCATAGTTTTGATGCATTAAACGGGCTAAATAAATGGCATCAGATGCCTGTAAGGCTCGTAATGCAAAAAACGAAGGGACGAAGCCCTCTTCTTCTAGGGCTTGCGGTTGATTCGTTTGTACTACAGGGGCGGGATTAGTGGCTAAGGCCCACTCTAACTCTAGGGTTTGACCATTAATACCAGGATGATGAACTCGCAGCTCATCCACCAGTTGCCTTAATAGAAAAAAAGACAATCCATCATTTTGACTATCTGAATCAGCCTCTAATACCGAAAAAAGAGGAATCATGGATAAGTCATAAGGCAAATCATAATCAGTGATACGCAACTGCAACACATGATCTAACACACTAATTTTCACATCAAAATGCCCTACGCTAGGCGTGTGAATATCTAACTCATCACCATGAATTAGCTGCAAAATTGTGTTGATGGCTTCCTCTACAGCTAATTCCATCTGCTGTATTTTAAATTCGGTAAAACCCCAGTTTTTAGCCTGAGTACATAAGGATTGTTGAATAATCGCAATCGCATAATGATGCGCCGGTAAGCTCAAACCAACCCACGCCAAACCTGCATTAACTGAATTAGGCATCCTACCACCTATGCATGAAAAGAAAAGGGGCTAATTTATGCATGACGCTGATCGATAATACGCAATGATTTACCCGTCCTAGGGTTTGTTTTTAATTCCTGTGCGCTAATCCACTGTACTTGCAACGGGTGAACGACATGTTGCTGAATTAAGTCGATAAACATAGTACGTGCCGCATAGAGCTGTTGTTGTACCTGCTCCGTCATGAGCGCTGGTTGTACCGGTGGTGACTGAGTCACTAAACGTAAGGTACAGCAATCCCTCTGGTCAAAATGATCAACTTGAATTTGGAAATTAGTAATTTGCATAGTGGAGTATTGTGCATTTAGCTGCGCAATCAAAGCGGTAATGTCCTCGACATATAACGTCATCGGTCCCACTCGGGCGCCATCATGACTACGTCCTAATACATTAAATCGACGTGAGGGGGTCTCTGCAGGATCTACCCAGACCCCTTGATCACCAACGGGGTAACGAATCACTGGCATTAAGCGGCGAGTTAAATTCGTAAGAACCAATCGTCCTACCACACCTGTTTCCTGTATTGGCTGCCCCTCATCATCAATGATCTCCAAAATCGTCGACTCATCAAAACAATGATGCACCCCTAGCTCCCCACTGGGGCAGGCCCAACCCAACTCGCCATAATCAACACCGGCAATCCCAATGGAGCGTACCTGACAATCCGGAAAAGTTTTTTGTAATAAGGCAACTTGATCAGGGAACATCGGTTCGCCCCCATATAAAAAAGTACCTAGTGATACCTTTTTAGCTGTCTCCTCATCTAAATGAGCTAATACATTCATCAATGTAGTGGGAACACCTGCAAAGGTGGTTAACTGGAATTGCTCCCAGATCTCAATAATTTCTGCTGGTTCTATCCCTGCAATGGGATAACACATACCCACTTGGGCCTGCTCAATACTGCGCGTAATAAACAAAAAAGAAGCATACAAGCGCCCAGCATAAAATAAATTGCCTATAGGCTGGCCGGCATCCAAGCCACTTCTACGCATTCCCTGTCCAAACGTTTTAGTAAAACAATCCCAATCCGCATTACTAAATACAGAGTATTTAGGATTACCCGTGGAGCCACCACTTTTAAATGTGATGCCACCATCAGCCAGCCCTGTTAATACCTGATTGTTTTCAATTGAATTAGCCTGCCAAAAATCCGCTAAATCTAAAATCGGGTAGGATTCTAGATCCATACAGTCAGCATCTATGGACTGATACAAACGCTGATAATAGGGAGAGTGCGTACGCACAAATAACAATAACTCTCGTAGTTGTTGCTCTCTATCCGCTTTACGAGCTGATTGAGTGAGCGATTCATTACCTGTCATCATAATGGTTAAACCTCTGTTCGGTGATCACAAAGATGTTTGACTTTGCCACTGGCTTGCACACGCACAAACTCATTCAGCGGGTGTTGCTCTACGCGTAATTTGAAGGCGAGATTCAATTCATGTGTTTTTCTGATCTCGGTGTAATGCGTATATAAATAGTCTTTTACCTGATCTACATGTGTCTCTAAAGAGGGGTCCACCCAAATAGTCACAATCGTAAAAGCTCCCTCGCTATCAATATGAATCTGTAGCAACCCGGCATAATTAAACTGCTGGCTTAACATACGTACAAATACAGCGTAATTCAGCAAGGGTGTACCCGCTTTAAACAAATCGCCCAAGCGTCCCATTAACTCAAAGCGCGGGTCTTTACGCCCACATGCACACTCGCCAGCAACCCAGCGTCCCATATCCCCAATTTCATAACGGCTAATCACAGGGGAGGTTCTGGCTCTAGAGGTTAATATCAAACGCCCCACCTCATCACCCACTACGGGTTCGTCTTTTTCAGGATGGAGAATCTCTAAGTGTTGAAGGCTAGAAATTAAATGATGGACTCCCCCTTTGCTGTGTTCACACTGATACCCCATAGGCCCAGCATCGTTAGAGCCATAAGCCGCTGACTGCACTACCGCTATGCCATGCTCATGATGTAAAAAATCAAACTGGGCGGCAGAGAGCCCCTCGCCTCCGTAAAAGATTTTTTTAATGCCACCATAGGACTTCAGCCGCTCACCTTGATTAACAAACAAACCTAATAGATGCGGTGTCATTCCTATTAACGTCGTGACCTGATGATTAATGATTTCATCCACAATCAACTCATATTCTGTCACCATCGCCATGGGTAATTGGCGGACTTGCAAATGTTCTAGGATGGTCCAAAAGCTAATAAAGCTGCCATACATATAGCCAGATGCAAATAGATTCATGACGACATCATGTTTGGGGTCCAAACCTGCTGCGACTAAACCATGACTGGTCTCTTTCATTTGTAAGGCATAATCGGCCCAACGGAACTGTGAATAAGCCGTTTTGCCACTGGAGCCACCACTACGCACAATTAGCCCGGTATGAGGGTCCTGATTTTTATCCGTCAGCTGCTGAAAATCCGTTTTATCCATAATCGGGGTTGACTGGCTATCCACTGTCATTACTGGGGGCGCTAACTGCGCAAATGACCCGATCTGAGAAAAATCATCATCCATGTCCACCGAGACGCGTCGCATCATTTGCTGCAAGGCATAAACCCCATCATGAGGCGCACCGTTATAGCTCTCTACCATCTGTCCAGGACGAGTAATACGACTAACCCCTGCTGCTAATAGCTGCCGACTAATGGCGGCAGCATCTGGAAACCCAGCTGCTAAGCCACAGGTCTGTAGCCAAGCACGCATCGGTCTCAAGACCGACGTGATTGTCTCGCGCTGAATAGGTACCAAACAAATCGTTCTATACAACGGGGAGGGTTTTAAGCTTGTTCTAAAATCAACAATAATACGCCAATCATCTTGTTCCGATTCAATCACATGACAAAGCCCTAAAGCCTGCTCAGCCTTAGCCACACTCAATACCGTCGTTATTTCAGCGGCTGCATCGGTATCTGCTGATTCAGCTGGCACGGTTGGAGACACCCGTTTTAAGGCTTCGGCTAATTGCTGTGCTACCTGCACTATCTGCTCATCATCTGCCTCTACAAATATCGTTTGAGGACTAGAACAAGCCTGTTGATCCAAACGACACACATCCAAAGCAAAAGCCTCTATGACCTGCGAATCATTGATTAACTCTTTAGCCATATAACCAAAGGACACCTTATGGCCCCACGTAATCACACGCACATGGGAAGGCAGCATTGAGCGTATCGCCGCAATTGCTTTCTCTCCGCCCCAGGCTGAGACGGCATCGGCATGAGTAAATAGCGCCTTGAGTACGTCTTCTTGCTTAGACGATAACCGTAGAATAGCAATGTAATTTTGTAGTTGATCGCTGACATCATAACGAATTAATTCTTGTGCAAATAATGCAGCAAAAATCGTGTCTCTGGCGCTAAGTTTGACGATGTTGATATTATTCGCTAATAGCCCCTCTATGAGCCCTAAGGCTGCTACAGCAAACACATTAGAGGGCATCACATGCACCACACAACCAATAGGAGTCCACATCTCGTACTCCCGCTCAGGATAACGACGCTCTAGCACATTAGGTCGGGCTGTCCCTAATTCACTACGTAATTTAGTCAGCAAATAGTCCTGACCTAATAGCATATGTAACTGCAACAAAATAGCCTTTGCCGATTCCTCGTCCATCCACTCCGTCATGGCAGCTAAAAGCTGCGTATAGCTTTGCCCCTGATTCAGTAAGTCCTCGCTGAGTTTCTGACACGCTGATAGCAACGACTCAAAAGGAAAAGACTGGGCAAGAGTACGGCTTAACTGCACGGATAAATGATGATCCAATTGTTCTTGTAGGGAGGGATCATCAATCCATTTCCCAAACCAGTAATGGGCAGCACGTTCTGAGGTAGATTCTGTAAAAGTCATGAATATTTTTCCTGATTAGCGTTGAGATTACGCGTTTGATAACACTTCAGCAGCGGCAGCGGCACAACTCTTATTACTGGATGTGCCAGCCCGACCCTTAACCTCGAACCATGCTGTTGGGTTTCCGCAAGAACAGCTTCCTGCTGGATGTAATACCGCCAAATCACCCATCACGACACTATGAGCAGGCGTTGACGTAATATAGGGGGAAATAAATGACAGAAACCCCGTTTCGCCGTCTGCAACAGGACGTAATGTTCTTACGTCTCGAATCACCACTTTTGACCAAACTGGCACATGCAAATGTTGCTCACTACAGCCCACATAGGGAATGGAATGCTCGACGGAGCCAAATGTCTCGATCACATGCGTTTTCGGAATGCCCAACCAGTATTCAATATTGGCTAATAACTGTTCGCGTGAAATCGCTTTATCTGCATGACCTTTCCAGCCTCCACCAAACACCACCCAACTATTTTCAGGTAATTGAATTGGGTCCAAACCTAGGGCTGCCATGCGCTCTAGGGTGAAATGCAAAAAAGCGGGAAAACCAATGATACGGGTGGGATGTTCACTGTTTTTAAATCTATCTAAAGCCGAAATCGTGCCAAACGCATCGTACTCATGCTTGTCTGCCCCGACCAAACGTAAAGTCCAAAAAGCCTCTGCCACCGGAGCAAAACTCATCAGATATTGATTTGTATTCGATGTGCCCACCTTAAAACCCGAGTAGGGCTCAAACGCATTGACTAAGTAATTAGCTGGCATTTCTGAACCCAAGCCACGGGCATGTAGGGTGTCATTCACCATACGTCTAGCATGAGAAATCGTAAACTCATCAAAAAAAACTTGGGATTTTTGTCCGGTGGTGCCTGAGGAGGTTAGATGCAGTGCCACTTGCTCATCAGTGATAGATTTGACCTCGTGATGCTTAAAAAAATTGGCATGCACAGGAGGCAATGCATGGATTAAAGCATCTACACTTTGCAACTGATCCACATCCACCTGATTTTGCTGCAAATAGTTGGCATACCAATCACAGTGTTGTTGATGCCAGCGTGTTAGATCACGCATAGCATCAACAAACAACTGCTCATCGACAGCATGATAAGGCTGGTTTATCTCACAAAACTCACGGACCGTATTAGGAATAGTTGGACTCAGCATGATTCTCACTAACAAGCTAAGAATAGTGAGTCAACACAACACACTACTCGATGATTAAAGGTAGTACTCGCTATCTTGAAAATACATTTCGTT
>NZ_CANRIC010000031.1:0-24472 GCF_947630565.1 uncultured Paenalcaligenes sp. | reverse complement strand
AAAAGGCTAGATGTATCATTTTTATAACGGAGTGTTGCTATGACTTTACTTTTAGTGTGGATTCTAAATGCCGTTGCTTTGTTAATTGTGGCGTATATCTTACCTGGCATTACTGTAGCCAGTTTTGGTTCGGCATTAATCGCAGCAGTGGTGTTGGGGTTGTTAAATATGCTGCTAAAACCTGTGCTGCAAGTTCTAACATTGCCTCTCACTATAGTGACACTAGGCTTGTTTCTATTAGTTATCAACGCCTTGTTATTTTGGATGGCGGGGTCAATGTTAAAAGGTTTTGAGGTCGCAGGCTTTTGGTGGGCATTTATTGGCGCGATTGTTTATAGTATTGCGACCAGCCTATTATCAAACCTAATCCCTAATTAGTATTGGTGTGTGCTCAAAACGATGCGCGTGCAGAAAAAAATCTGCACGCGCATATGGAATACACGTAAAGCTCTCTTTTGAAAGCCACGGCTTTTGCTTTGGTTATGACACAGTAGGTGCAGGCACTGCCCAGCCCTTATCGGTTAAGACCGAGTGTAAAGGCTGATCGTGGTCAGCCGGGCTATAGTTATAATTAGACAAATCCCCCACAGCCCAAGCAATGCCTATACTAATGGCTTCGTGATTCTGAGCTTTGAAATGCGCTAAAGTCCGGTCATAATACCCTTTTCCATAGCCGATACGGTCGCCAGTACGAGTAAATCCTAGTGTAGGGACCAGAATAATGTCCGGGTTGGGGGCAATGACAGTGGTGTCTGGTTCTTGGACGCCAAAGGCCGCAGTTTTCATCGTGGTAGAGCTATCCCACGGTTTGAAAATCAAGGGGCTTGTCTCATCTACCATGCAGGGCAATGAAATATGAATGGTGTCCTCTTCGGCCCACTGAGTTAATAGCGGGCCTAAGTCCGGCTCGTTTTCAAGTGCCCAAAAGGCGGCAATATGCAAGGGCCGATTGCGTTGAGACTCATTAAGCTGGCTACGATAGCTATTGAGCCATGTAAATAAACGACCACGCATCAATAACGCGCCACGACGCATTTGGTTGTAGTCTTGTTTAGAACGTAAATCCAGAAGGGTTTGGCGCAGGTTATAGTTTTGAGACATAGTGCGTATTTTTTATTAAGGGCTAATCCATGTTGTTAATACGGTATCAGAAAAACACGGCTTTAGGCACGAAAAGACGCCTAAATCGTTCATTAGTTAGCATAACGTTATTAGGCAGTCTATTTTTAGCAGGATGTGCTGGGGCAGATGCTCCTACCCAAGGTGAAAAGAATCAAAAAACAGGGAATGCACAGCAGGTAACAGCTCTTGCGAGTCCTGTTCTGAGCCAAGCCGCCGCACCTCCTCCATCGGTACGCTGGCAGCAGTTACCTGAGGTACCTGCTGCTGCTCGCTCGGCTGTTCTTGAGGCCAGAGAGGCGGTGCAGGCAAAAAACTGGAAACGTCTTGCTGAATTAGTCCAGCCCGCAAAAGCGGATCCTGTATTAGGGGCTTATCCTGCTTACTGGCATTTACGCCAACAGCTTTACAACACGACCCGTCCGGTTCCTTCAGATCAGTTATGGCAGTTTTTGCGCGAGTACGATGATGAGTATTTGGCTCAGCGATTAAAAGGGGATTGGGCTATTGCGGCAGCTAGAGGCGGTGACTTTACGCTGATAAATAAATTAAATCCAGCGGATTTGGGTAATTCGCAGGTGCGCTGTGCCGTAGCTTATGGGATGCATATGACACAGCAATCCCTAGAAACACAACGCTTGCTGGATCAGTTTAGACCTGGCTCTAGCTGCTGGACTTTATTGGATCAGTTGTGGGCCGATAAGGTCGTAGGCTTTAATGATGTGCGAGATCTTATGCGCTCGTCCTTAGAGCAAGGGAAAGCCAATGATGCGCGCCGCTTTGCTTCCATTATCTTTAATGGTAAGCAGATGCAGGATTACACGGCGTTGTTGAAATCCCCCCGTACGTGGTTGAATCAAAAATCAACGGTTGCGGGTCAGGCTGATATTGAGTTGGTGTCATTGGCCTTGTCTCGCTTGGGTCGAGAGTCGAACCGAGCCACTCAAGCCGATTACATAGAGCAAAACTGGAAAGGGAAAATCCCTGCTGATAATTTAAATTGGGTATGGGGCCAGTTTGGTTTGGTACCTGCTTTGCGTGTAGAAAGTGACGCGGCACGTTGGTACAGAAAATCCGGTAATACACCTAAAACGGATTACAACGCAGCATGGGAGGTCCGTGCAGAATTACGCCAGTATCCGATAGAATGGAAATACGTACAGCAAGCGATTGAGAAAATGTCTGCAGCACAGGCCTCAGAGCCGGTGTGGGTGTATTGGCATGCCCGCGCTCTTGATGCCCAAGGGAAAAAAGCCGAGGCCCGCGCTGCCTTTGAGTCGATCACAGGTGATTTAAATTTCTATGGCCAATTAGCAAATGAGGAATTAGGGCGTGCGATACCGTTGCCTCCTAAACCGGCAGCGGTGACGCTAGCTGAGATGCAGGATGTACAAACTCGTCCCGCATTACTGCGTTCTTTAGAGCTATTTAAAATGGGCTGGCGCCCAGAGGCGACTCCTGAATGGGGCTTTGCTTTGCGGGGTATGAATGATCGGCAGTTGCGTGCAGCCGCAGAGTTAGCGCGTAATAACCATGTATATGATCGTGTGGTGAATACCTCATTATTGACCAAGCAAGAGATAGATTTTAGCCAACGTTTTGTTGCTCCTTTTGAGGGTGGCGTTACACAGAAAGCGCGTTTAATAGGCCTAGATCCTGCATGGGTTTATGGTTTGATTCGTCAAGAGTCTCGTTTTATGACTGATGCCCGTTCCGGGGTGGGGGCTTCTGGCTTAATGCAAATTATGCCTGCCACTGCAAAATGGACCGCTAATAAAATCGGAATGACGGATTTCCAGCCCTCAATGGTGAATGATTTTGAGGTAAATACGGTCTTAGGAACCAACTATCTAAATATGGTTTTACAACAGCTAAATGGATCAGAAGTGCTGGCTTCTGCTGGCTATAATGCGGGGCCTAAAAGACCACTGAATTGGCGAGCTCGCTTGCAAGGGCCGGTAGAGGGTGCTGTGTTTGCGGAAACCATTCCATTTACCGAAACACGTCTTTATGTCAAAAATGTGTTGTCGAATGCGACCTATTACTCAATGGTTTTTAGTGGGCAACCGCATTCATTAAAACAACGCTTGGGGACGATCGCTCCCACTGCTAACTCAGGGACCTCTTTACCGTAATGACAGTACATGGCGCACAATATCCTGTATTACAGAACCTTTTCCCACCCAAAGATCCGCTATTAGAGGGGCTTGAGTGTTATGTGGTAGGAGGGGCTGTGCGCGATGCGTTGCTTGGCTTGCCCGCAGGGGACCGTGATTGGGTTGTGGTGGGAGCCACACCCGAGCAGTTGGCTCAGCGCGGATTTATTCCTGTAGGCGGTGATTTTCCTGTCTTTTTACATCCAAAGACGAAAGAGGAGTTTGCTTTAGCTCGAACGGAGCGTAAGTCCGGTAAAGGATATAAAGGATTTACCTTTTATACTGGTGTGGATGTGTCTTTAGCGGATGATTTAAGGCGTAGAGACTTAACCATCAATGCCCTGGCCGTGGATGCACAAGGGCAGTTACATGATCCTTTACAGGGCTATAACGATCTTGCGCAGCGCACGCTGCGCCATATAGGCGAAGCCTTTATTGAAGATCCGGTGCGTCTTTTACGTTTGGCACGGTTTGCCGCTCGCTTTGCTGATTTTTCCATTGCAGAGCAAACGGCAGAGCTAGCCAAACAGCTGGTAGAGAACGGAGAGGTGGATGCCTTAGTGCCTGAGCGGGTATGGCAAGAGTTACACAAAGGCTTGCTGACGGCGCATCCGATGCGCATGATGCAGGTGCTTGATGAGTGTGGTGCGTTAGGGCGCGTCATGCCGGGATTAATGCTCAATCACTCGGTTGAGGCTGCACTCGCTTGTGCAGTTCAAACTGAATTAAGTACAGAGCAACGTTTTGCCTTGTTGTGCTATCAGAGTCACGAGCCAGAGCAATTGGCTGTGCAGTTACGGGCGCCTACTGCTTATAAAGAGTTAGCGCGTTTGCTGCCTTTATTTATGCGTGGTGTATCAGAGGCTGTATCCATCGAAGACATTGCCAATCTATTACAACGTTGTGATGTGTTGCGTCGACCAGAACGCTTTGATCAGGTATTAGATGCTGCAAGCTGTGCTTTTGCGTTTAATAGGGCGCAATGGGGCCGTTATGCGGCAGCGTTCAAAAAGGTGGATGCGGGCGCGATCGCCAAGGCCCATGTGGGCCAAGGCAAACAGATTCCAGCCGCCGTATGGCAGGCCAGACTACAGGCCCTAGCTCTTACTTCTTAGTATAAGCAAAGGCCACAATACAGCTGACAACCACCACACCCCCTACCATTTGCATGGGGCTGAGCGCTTGGCCTAGGATAATCCAGCCTAAGGTTAATGAGGCAATGGGTTCAATGTTCATTGCTGGTGCATTTTGGCTTAAATTTAAGCGCGGGGCGAGCATAAACAACATAATAAATGCCCCAGCGTATAAAAAGCCCAGCAGACTAAGTGTGCCCCAGCCAACTAGGTCTGTAGGCCACGTAATCCCGCCAAATAAAAGCTCTGATTTACCAATGAAATAACTAAAACAGATCACGGTTAGCATGGTGTAAAAGCTACGTGTGCTGCCCTTTAAATGCAGAAGCTTATGTTCAGTAATCCAGAGCCCAATCGCAAAAGAAAAAGCGGCAGATAAAGAAAAGCCAATACCGATAACCCATTGCATGATATTACTCATATCGGAATGTAATAGGCTTGGAATATCAAGGGCGAGCAATAAACCAATGAGAATAATTCCCATTAAAATCGCGACTTTACGGGTGGGAGGCTGTCCGCCTAAAGCCCACGAAATAAGGGCTAACTGTGCAGGAAAGGTATTAGCGGCCAATAAGGCAATACCGACAGGAATTCGAGAAACTGCAGAGTAAATACTAATGCTTTGAATGACAATCAGTAAACCTAATGCCAGCTGCCATGGTGCAGTTTTCCAGCTCATCGACAGGCTTTGTTTTTGCCAGATGGCAATAACACTGAGCAGTAGCAGGCTAATGCCCGATCTAAAAACAACGGCAGTTAATAACCCCGTGCCATGATCGAATGAAATACGAGCTGCAATATGAGCGCTGGCAAAACAACAGCCTACGGTCAATAAAATAAGAATGGAAATGTGCCGACTAAAGACTTGGGTAGGAACGATATTCATGATGGGCCTATAAAAAATCGCGTCGGTCACGCATCATAAAACCAATAAGTGGAGGATCTATGTCTTTGGCAATGGCAATGACTTTAAATAGCTCGCCCATTTCAGCCTCAGACACTAATTTTTGGACTGCAGAGACCTGTTGGGTCCAGCTTTGTACGTGACGTGGATTTGCCATGTCTAGCTGCATTTGTAATTGCTCTAGTAACTGCGTGATGCCACAGTTCAATAGGAAGTGAGCCTGGGACACATAACCCAGCACCTCTAGTCGGGCTGTTAATGCTGCATCAGCCATAGCAGTGAAATCGACGTGGGCCGTCACGTCTTGAAGGCCCGTCAGGATTAGAGATTCATCATGCGCAAAATGCCTAAAGTGGCACATCAGTGTGCCGGTGGCGCGTTGTGGGTGGTAAAATTCTCGTTGAGAAAAACCGTAATCAATCAGGAGGGCGGCTCCTTTTTTGAGCCACAGTCCCATTTCACGTATCCAACTCTCTGCCTGCAAGTTAATTTCAGATCTATAGCCGGTGATGTGAGGCAATCGTTGCTGGGCGGTACTCAGTAGGTCGCCCGTGACTGGACGGCCGACTAGGACAAAAGGTGAGGGGGCGTGAGCAGAGGGTTGTGCATTGATTGCTACGCCTAACTCTAGAACTTGATCATCTGTATCGCGCTGCACTAGATGTACTGGCATGGCATCGAGCACCTCGTTGGCGATCACGCAGCCTACAAAGTCTGTGGGTAAATGATCTAGCCAGCGAACTTGACCTGCATACGGAGCTAACCGCTCTTGCTGACGCGCTCGTAATGAGGGCGAAAGCTCAAGAATAGAATAGTTAATGTGGTTAAGACCTAGATCATTGAGTGCAATCAATAGCGACTCGGCTAATGCGCCTGAGCCTGCGCCAAACTCCAATACGTTATGTTCTCCACACTGCAGTAGAATTTGCTGAACTTGATTGGCTAAGGTTTGACCAAATAAGGGGCTAAGCTCTGGGGCGGTAGTGAAATCGCCAGCCGTATGGAATTTAGTGCTGCCACCGCTGTAATAGCCTATTTCAGGCGCATACAGAACAGCTTGCATCCATTGATCATAGGGTAAAAAGCCCGCGTTTTTTACGATAAGCTCAGTGAGATAGGCGTAGTTTTGATCTAGAATCGGCAGTAGTTCTGCTTCTAAGGTGGGTAAACCATTAGGATAAATAGGGCTATGTAGTTGCTGCATTAGGATTGATCTTTGGAGTTTTTGGACAGCGTGATCAAAGCACGAACCATACCAATAAAAAAGCTAAATAAAATAGCGCTAAAAGCGGCTAAGAGGTAATTACCCATCACAATCCACAAAGGTAGACTGATCAAAAAGGCAAGTAAAACCGGTTTAGTGAGCAGTTGTTTCATAGAGGTAAAAGAGAGGGGCGATATAGCCACCCTAAGTATGCGTAGAAGTTAACCCGAGTTACGCAAGCCTGCGGTAGTCTCATTCATCGTGATAAGGATGGATGAATGAAACAAGGTTGTATCACGTTCTAGCGCAACATGATGCCTATAACGAGCTAAAAGTTCGACCTATAAATAATTCACGTATGATTTCAGCTATATTGAATAAGACTGGGGCCAGATACTGTGCCAGATGCGTCTGTTTGCATGATTCTGTCTAATTGTCTTAATCTGACGGTCTTTTTATTCGCCTAAAGCGGGATACCCGTCTATCATAAACATCTTTATTATGCTTTTTTGCTAGAGACTATAAAAATGCCACAATATCGTTCACGTACTTCGACTCATGGCCGCAATATGGCGGGCGCGCGCGCTTTGTGGCGCGCCACCGGCATGAAAGATGGGGATTTTGAAAAACCCATCATTGCTGTGGTTAACTCCTTTACCCAGTTTGTGCCAGGGCATGTGCACTTAAAAGACATGGGCCAATTAGTGGCTCGTCAAATTGAAGCCGCAGGCGGTGTAGCCAAAGAATTCAATACTATCGCGGTGGATGATGGGATTGCGATGGGCCATGATGGCATGTTGTATTCCTTGCCTTCTCGTGAGTTGATCGCTGATTCAGTGGAGTACATGGTAAATGCACACTGTGCGGATGCGATGGTGTGTATTTCTAACTGCGATAAGATCACCCCCGGAATGCTTATGGCCGCATTGCGTATTAACATTCCAGTGATTTTTGTCTCTGGCGGTCCGATGGAGGCCGGTAAGGTTATCGCTAAAGACGGTAAAACTGTTGTGCGTAAATTGGACTTGGTGGATGCCATGGTCAAGGCCGCAGATAACTCTGTTAGCGACGAAGAAGTGGCTGACATTGAACGCAGTGCTTGTCCTACATGCGGTTCTTGTTCCGGTATGTTCACCGCTAACTCGATGAACTGCTTAACCGAGGCTTTGGGCTTGGCATTACCGGGTAATGGTAGCTTGGTTGCTACGCACGCTCGTCGCCGTGGCTTGTTTGAAAATGCAGGCACGCTAATTGTAGAGCTGTGCAAACGCTACTACGAGCAAGATGATGCTGCCGTATTGCCACGCAGTATTGCGACGCTAGAAGCCTTTGAGAATGCAATGACATTAGACGTGGCGATGGGTGGATCAACAAATACCGTCTTGCATTTGTTAGCCGCAGCCCAAGAGGCTGAGGTTGATTTTACGATGGCTGATATTGATCGTATTTCGCGTCAGGTACCTTGTTTGTGTAAAGTTGCACCCGCAACAGAAGACTACCATATGGAAGATGTGCACCGTGCTGGCGGTATTATGGGTATTTTAGGTGAATTAGGCCGAGCCAATTTACTACATATGGATGTAGGTAATGTGCATAGCGGCACATTGGGCGAGGCGATTAAACGTTGGGACGTAAAAGGCGACAATGCAAAAGCAGTTGATACCTTTTATCGAAGTGCTCCTGGTGGAGTACCAACCCAAGTCGCCTTTAGTCAGGATCGCTATTACGAAGCCTTAGATACAGACCGAGAAAATGGCTGTATTCGTAGCAAAGAACACGCCTACTCCCAAGATGGTGGCTTGGCTGTTATGTACGGTAACTTAGCTATCAATGGTTGTATTGTAAAAACGGCAGGTGTGGATGAAAGTATTTTGACATTTACGGGCAAAGCGCGCGTGTTTGAAAGTCAAGAGTCTTCCGTTGCTGGTATTTTAGATGGCACGGTAAAGGCCGGAGATGTGGTTATCATTCGCTACGAAGGCCCTAAAGGTGGCCCGGGTATGCAAGAAATGCTCTATCCCACGTCTTACTTAAAATCAATGGGCTTAGGCAAACATGCCGCCTTGCTAACTGATGGTCGTTTTTCGGGTGGTTCCTCGGGTTTGGTGATTGGTCATGCCTCACCAGAGGCGGCAGAAGGTGGCAATATCGCCTTAGTCGAAGACGGCGATACGATTGAGATTGATATTCCGAATCGTCGTATTCATTTAGCCGTTAGCGACGAGACCCTACAGGCACGTCGAGATGCAATGAATGCCCGAGGCAAAGACGCATGGCAACCTACCGAAGAGCGTGGTCGAGTCGTTTCTCAGGCATTACGTGCTTATGCGGCCTTGGCTACGTCCGCTGACCGTGGTGCGGTACGTGATGTAAGCCAAATTTTACGTAAATAGTTTTACTTAACTCTACGGAATTATCATGCTGAGTCCAGAGCAGAAACATATTCAACAACAAATCATTGCTGAATTAGGTGTTAAATCAGTGACGAAGGCCGCTGATGAACTGATGCGTCGCGTCCAGTTCATTAAAGACTACCTGCGCCGCAGTGGCGCGCGTAGTTTAGTGATAGGTATTAGCGGAGGCATTGATTCGTTAGTGGTGGGCTGCATGGCTCAGCGTGCCGTAGAGCAGTTACGTGATGAGGGGCTAGAGGCGCAGTTTATTGCGCTGCGTTTACCCTATGGTGTGCAGGCGGATGCGGTAGACGCGGATGCAGCGGTACGTCATATTCAACCAGATCGGGTGTTAAGTATTAACATTCAGGCCGCTACTGATGCGGTCTTGCATTCGCTACGTCAGGCGGGACAAAGTTTTAGTTCAGCGGGACAACAAGATTTTGTGATGGGTAATGTAAAAGCCCGTCAACGCATGGTGATGTGTTATGCGGTGGCTGCCGCCAATTCAGGTTTAGTGTTAGGTAGTGATCATGCCGCAGAGGTGTTGATGGGGTTCTTTACAAAGTACGGTGATGGGGCGGCTGATTTAATGCCCTTAGCTGGCCTAGTAAAAGAACAGGTGCGTGATATTGCGGTACAACTAGAGGTGCCTTTGCATTTAATTGAAAAAGCCCCAACCGCAGATTTGGAATCTCTCACTCCATTGCGTCCAGACGAGCTAGCCTTTGGTTTAAGCTATAAAGAAATAGATGCTTTTTTAACAGGGCACGAGGTGTCTACGCAGGCGTTTGATATTATTTTGCGTCACTATCGCAGCGGAGAACATAAACGACAGCTCCCTGCCTCACCTCTTTCAGCAGCACACTAACTGATCTTATGCATCCTGTATTACCCCCGTTTCTTATCGCCCGCTGGTTACTACTTTTAGTGGTATTAGCGGGCCTGTTTTTTTTACAAGACTTTATTGTTCCCGTGTTAGGGGCTTTAATTATTGGGCTCAGTAGTTGGCCAGCTTATAAAAAAATACTGGCGTATTTTAATGGTCGTTCGCTGATTGCGGCGACAGTGGCTTTATTGATAGTGATTGGTGTCATTATCGTTCCCTTATCCTTTGCTTTAACTTATGTCATTAAAGAGGCAAGCTCGTTCATTATCTGGGCTTTGGCGGCGAATCGCTATGGGGTAGTGGTTCCTGACTGGATTCCCGCATTGCCTATCGTCGGGCCCAGAATGGCCGAGTATTGGCAGCTTTATTTAGGTGAGCCACATGCTTTAGGGGCGCTGGTAGAGATAGTGAGTGGAGAGCACTTAGGAAATATTTATCGAATGGTCCTTAGCGCTACCGGTAATGTATTCCATCTTTTGTTGACCCTGCTGTTTTTATTAATTACTTTGTTTTTTGTATATAAGGATGGCGATCGGATCTTATCGCAAATAGATATCGTCGGGGAGCGCATTTTGCCGACTCGGTGGCAGCGTTTTTCACGCGTAGTTCCTGCAACCGTAAACTCCACAGTGACTGGGATGGGGGTCATAGCCATAGGTGAAGGGGTTGTACTAGGTATTGCCTATTGGATTGCCGGTGTACCGTCCCCCGCATTGCTTGGGGCAGTGACAGGGTTCATGGCCCTCATCCCCGGCGGGGCTCCATTATCCTTTAGTTTAGTGTCTTTGTACTTAATAGGCTCGGGTAATACGGTAGCGGGTATCGCCTTGTTTTTATGGGGGGCGATTGAACTCTTTATTGTTGATAAAACATTACGTCCGCGTTTAGTAGGTGGACCAGTAAAACTTCCTTTTTTGCCCACCTTTTTTGGTCTGGTAGGGGGCGTAAAAACAATGGGCATAGTGGGTCTATTTATCGGGCCAGTTCTGATGGCGTTATTGGTTGCCATTTGGCGAGAATGGGTGCATAACGGTGAAATTGATCTAAAGGATTGATTGCAATGTAACCTGTTGTAGGTACACTAATTGCGTTTTGTCGTTATTAAATTTACTAAGGAGTACGAGCAATGATGGGTGACTCTTCGATACGATATGGTTTTGTATCACGTTTTTTTCATTGGCTAATGGCCCTCGGTTTTGCTTGGATGTTATTAACAGCCTGTGCGCGTTTTATTGATAAGGATGCTGCCTTTACTAAAGCGGTATTCCAGTTTCATGGCCAAGTCGGATTCACCATTCTATGGATGGGGGTTTTGCGTATTTTATGGGCATTGAGTCAGAGCAAAAGCCGTCCAGAAAAGAATATGTTGACTACGCTGGGACATATGGCCATGTATGCACTAATGGTTATTATCCCGACCTTGGCCGTATTGCGCATGATGGGTGGTGGGCGTGCTTTTACCTATTGGAATACGATTCCTGTGCTATCCGCCTCTGAGGAAAAAACACAGTGGATGGTGGATTTGGGTAATAATTTTCACGGCTTGCTCGGTTGGATTTTATTTGCCTTAATTATTGGTCATATTTTGATGACAATTAAACATCGCATGGCAGGCGGAGCCGAGGATGTATTGCCTAGAATGTTAGGTAAATAAACGATATATACGGATTTCTGCTAAAAAAGCCTTCACTGTTGATCAGCCCGCTGTTGTAGGGCGGTCTGGAGTGAAGGCTTTTTTGTATGAGATCGATCAGAGTTTATTAGTTGTTATCGTCGCAGTTTTTATCCCGATCATCACGATGGTGTTTACGGCGCTCGTCTCGGCGACGGTTTTCTTGGACAGTGACGGTGCCATCGGTAGGATGAACCAGTAAGCGAATTCGTTTTTCTTCGGTGTCAAAGACCTGAGCAATATACCCATAGCGACTACTATGAATACTGCGAATATCCTTATAGCCAGCTTTTTCTAGTGCGTCGTAAGCCTGTTTAAGCGTCATCCATTCAGCGCGAGCGGGTAATTCTGCTTTGGGTGTTTTACCCCCTTTGAGTTCAGGGGCCTCGGTTTGATTGGCGGCCACAATGATAGGGGCCATGGTCTGAGTGGATTGTGCGAAAATAGGGGAGCTAAGCAAGGCTCCGGCAGTAGCCATTGCAGTAACGGTCGAGATAAATAGTTTTTTAGACATGAGGTCTCCAAATAAAAACATGAGCTGTTCGAGTGAGTGGTTGTATTGTGCAATAGGTCACATGAACTCAAAATGAAGCACTTGTTCATCTTTGGTTCATGTTGATTTTTTTACCCTAAGGTTTTCTCTCTCTACTTATTTAACGTGATGACGCGTCGTCGATTCTCCTCACTTCTTTTTGTGATTTTCTTAGGCATGGCTGTGGGTTTGCCGGTGCAGGCTTCGTGTAGCCTGACACGCGAGCAAATAAGAGAGGCCCGCCATAATGATGAGATCAAACCATTGCGTTGGATATTGCGACAAATACATGCGCAATATCCGGGCCGTGTGCTGGATGCTGATTTGGTACAAAAGCATGGTCAATACATGTATAAAATTCGTATTTTGCAGGCCGAGGGATATATAACAAAACTCACCGTAGATGCGAATACAGCGCAGGTTTTACACGAAAAAAGTCGGCAGTCGCACCGAAGGAAATAGTTATGCGTATTTTGGTTGTAGAGGATGATCTACATTTATTGCAGCAAATCAAAGAGGTGCTGACCGGGCAGGGTTATGTGGTGGATACCGCAACAGACGGAGAGCAAGCTCACTATATGGGTAGCGTAGAGCCCTTTGATGCGGTGGTACTGGATTTAGGTTTGCCGCAAATTGATGGGCTTACGGTCTTGAAACGCTGGCGGGCTGAAAATATGACTATGCCCGTTTTAATTTTGACAGCACGGGATAGTTGGCATGAAAAAGTCAGTGGTATGGATGCAGGGGCAGATGATTATGTCACCAAGCCTTTTCATACCCAAGAGTTGCTTGCCCGTATTCGGGCGTTGTTACGCCGCGCAACGGGGCATGCTAGCGCAACCCTATTATGTGGCGAATTGGTCTTAGATACTCGACAGTCTCAGTTTTTTTTAGATCACCAAAGTCTTGTGCTTACGGGGCATGAATATAAAGTGCTTGCTTATTTAATGCATCGGCAGGGTCAGGTGGTGTCTCGCACTGAATTAACAGAACATATTTATGCTCAGGATCAGGATAGAGATTCCAATACTATTGATGTATTTATAGGTCGATTACGAAAAAAACTACCGTCGGATTATATACAGACCGTACGTGGCTTAGGATATAAGCTAGTAGAGCCCCATGTTTAAAAAATGGCTGTCTACGTTATCACTCACTAAGCGTCTTTTGTTAGGGGCGTTATTGTGGGTGTTATGTAGTTTAGTGGCGGCAGGGGTTTTACTAAACCAGCTTTTCCAGCAGCATGTAGAACAACAGCTAAACAAAGAATTAAGCGTGCATTTATTGCAGCTTATTACGCAGCTATCCATCGAAGATAATCAGCTGCATCTTAGTCAGCCTCTTAGTGATCCTCGTTTTGATCAGCCTTTAGGCGGGCTGTATTGGCAGATTCAATCCACAGGCCCTACCTCAGCGTCGCTGCACTCGCGCTCTTTGTGGGATGAAAGCCTGCAGCCTCCTCGGGCTCAAATGGGGAAAGATACGTGGTTTAGATACATAGACCCAGATCTAGGGGAACTCTATGTGGTGGGACGTAGTATCACTTTAGCTGATACGGAAAATGATCAGCCTCTGCAGTTTTGGGTTGCCGCACAAAAGGAGCTTATCGCTGAACCCTTGCAGCGCTTTGTGTGGATGCTCGTGTTAACACTTGCTTTATTGGGGAGTGTGCTGGTGGCGGGGGTATGGTGGCAGCTACGCTTAGGTTTGCGTCCTTTACGACAGTTGCGTCGTCGTTTAAGCGCTGTGCACGAGGGGCATAGTGCGTATATAGATGGGCAGTATCCCCAAGAAATCCAACCCTTGGTGTCAGAGTTTAATCGGGTCTTACAAAGTAATGCCCAAGTTGTAGAGCGGGCTCGTACACAAGCAGGAAATCTTGCCCATGCGATCAAAACCCCACTGGCTGTTTTAGCTAATGCGGCTAAGCAAAATGATGAGTCCTTAGCGGACTTAGTGATTGAGCAGGTGGCTGGGGCTCAGCAGCAGGTTGATTATCATTTATCTAGAGCTAGGGTAGCCGCAGCGGTAAAAACGGTAGGGGTACGCACCCCTGTAGTGCCTGCGGTTCAGAGTTTAACTAAATGGTTACAACGGGCCTATGCGTCTAAATCGGTTGATCTAAAGGTTAGTTCGGATCAGGTTGACTTGTACTTTAAGGGAGAGGCTCAAGACCTGCACGAGCTGTTAGGTAATGTCTTGGATAATGCATTTAAATGGTGCTCGACACAGATACAGGTAACCGTGAGGCGGGTTGAAGCCATCAATAGTCCTTCTGTTTTAGTCATTCAGGTCGATGATGATGGGGCTGGCTTATCACCAGAAAAATATACGCAAATCTTTAAGCGTGGTATGCGTGCTGATGAGATTGCACCGGGTTCTGGGTTAGGTTTGTCTATAGTGGATGAGCTGGTTCAGCTCTATGGGGGGGACGTTTCTGCAACGCGCTCGCCTTTGGGTGGGCTGCGCGTCCAGATACGTTTGCCTTAGCTAGTTAAGGCCATTTTACGCAGCATAAAACGTTGTAATTTACCGGTTTCTGTACGGGGTAGATCATCGACAAACTCAATGGCACGCGGGTACTTATAGGGCGCTGCATTTTGTTTGACAAAGTCTTGTAGTTCTTTGGCTAGGTCATCATCTGGGTAGTGCCCCTCTTTGAGGATGATATAGGCCTTTAGAATCTGTCCACGTAAATCATCAGGTACACCTACTACGCCACACTCAGAGACGGCAGGGTGTTTTAATAGGCAGTCTTCAACCTCTGGGCCTGCAATGTTATAGCCCGATGAGATAATCATGTCATCATTACGGGCCTGATAGAACAGGTAACCGTCGTCATCCATAGTAAAGGTATCACCGGGCAGGTTCCAACCATCTTGAACAAATTGCATTTGACGAGGATCGCTGAGGTAGCGACAGCCGCTAGGGCCTCTGACGGCTAAACGACCCACAGTGCCATTTGGAACTGGCTGTAAGTTGTCATCCACGACTTGGGCTTGAAAACCCGGTACGACCTGACCAATAGCGCCAGGACGTACATTTTCAGGACGACTGGATACGTAAACGTGAATCATTTCTGTTCCACCAATACCATCAATCATCTCTATGCCCGAAGCGGCTTTCCAAAGTTCTCGAGTGGCTTGTGGTAAGGCCTCGCCAGCAGAGACGGTATTTTTTAAAGAGGCTAAGGAATAGTTATTAACCAAGCCCGCCATTTGTCGGTAAAAGGTGGGCGCTGTAAAGGTCATCGTAATGCCAAAGCGGTCTACGTATTCCAACATGGTTTTGGGTGTTAGGCCTTGTGCTAAGACAGAGCTAGCGCCTACACGTAATGGAAAACATAACAGACCACCTAAACCAAACGTAAACGCTAAAGGTGGCGTGCCGCAGACTTTGTCCTCGGGGGTGAGACGCAAAATATGCTTGCCAAAGGTATCGCACATGATGAGTACATCACGGTGGAAATGCATACACCCTTTAGGCTGTCCTGTGGTGCCACTGGTAAAGGCAATTAAGCACACATCATCGGCTGCCGTATCGCAGGCAGTGAACTCTGTGGATTTGGTTTTGGCTAAGGAGTCTAGGCTTTGTGGGTCATTGTCATTGAAAAACAAAGCTGTTTTTAAAAATGCACTATGGCTAGGATGTGCAGCATCCATGCAGAAGTTGAGTTCATCAGCTAAGTGCGCATCACACACAGCGGCCTGAATTTCCGCTTTATCCAAAATGGTTTTTAGCTCTACTGCACGCAGTAAGGGCATGGTAGGCACCGTGACAAGACCTACTTTTAATGCCGCTAACCAACTTGCCGCCATCATTAGGTTGTTAGGACCACGCAATAAAATACGGTTGCCACTAACTAAGCCCATCTCATCGACAAAGACATGAGCAATTTGATTGCTCAGATTATCTAGCTCTTTATAGGTAATTTGTTTTTCTTCGTTATTTTCTAACCACTGCAAGGCAACATTGTCACCTAGGCCGCGCTCAATTTGCGCCCCCAGTAGTTCAGTCGCTGCATTCAGTCGATCTGGATAGGCAACATCTGGATTGTTGTCTAGTAATAACACAGGCCACTGCTCCTGTGGGGGCAGATTATTGCGAGCAAAATGGTCGATAAGCCCAGTTGCTTCCATAGTGAGTCTCCGTAATACAAATCTTGTAGTTCTTAATCTTAACTTGAGAATCGTAGGAAGGGCAGAGCGAAAAGTATATTTTTGATAGGGATAAACCCCATAACCTAAAATGTTGACCTATAAAAGGTTTACTCCTATTATTCGACTAACAGGTCGACTAATTAAGGTGGATAGGTAAAGAAATGCAAGTGCAAGATCGGTGGATTCATACTTTTGAAAAAATATTCCAAAAATGTAAAGTGCAACCTAATGAAGTGGTTAGGATTCTTTGTGAAACAGATAGTAGGCCAATAAATGTAATGCTCTCAGAGTTGGCCTTGGCTAGGATGGGGGCTATTCCAGTTCAGATTAAAGTCCCATCCTTAGCAGTAGAAACACCTGTACCTGTTCGATCAACAGGGGCTTCACATGTAATTCAGAATATGCGTCCTGTGATGGATGCGTTATCTGGTGAAGGTTTAATAGTCGACCTAACAGTCGAAGGTTTGTTGCATGCCCCAGAATTGCCTGCATTGTTGGGTAGTGGGGCTAGGGTCATGATGATTAGTAATGAGCACCCTGAAATCTTAGAACGATTAACTCAGGATTTGGATTTAGAGCGTCCCGTTAAAAATGGTGTTCGCTTACTTGCGAAAGGAAAGAGTATGCAAGTACGTTCCAAGGCCGGAACTAACTTAAGAATTAATTTAGAGGGAGCTCAAGTAGGTGGGGTTTGGGGAGGGGCTGATAGACCTGGGTTAGTACAACACTGGCCAGGAGGCATTTGTTTAGCCTTTCCTGCCGCAGGCTCCGTTAATGGAACTCTTGTTCTAAATACGGGGGATGTCAATCTTACATTCAAGCGTTACTTGGAACAGCCTATTACGCTACATATTGAGAATGATTATATTTCTCATATCGAGGGAGATAACCTGGATGCTGAGCTAATGCGTAGTTATATGAAGGCATGGAATGATAGGGATGCATACGCTGTTAGTCATGTAGGTTGGGGTATGAATCCTTTGGCGCGCTGGGATGCGTTGCAGATGTTCGATAAGACAGAGACGAACGGTACTGAGCTACGGGCATTTGCGGGTAATTTTTTATATTCTACTGGGGCGAATGACGTAGCTGGGCGACATAGTCTAGGACATTTTGACCTGCCTTTACGTGCATGTACTGTAGAGATTGATGGCCAAGCTGTAGTTGAAGCCGGAGAAGTCATTTGGGAGGCCTTTAAATGAGAAGCATGCCCTCTTGGTTGAGTGCTGGAGTCGGTGGAGAGCCTATTTTGTTCCTACATGGTATGGGTTCAACCGCCTCTGTTTGGCTACCTCAATTAGAGTATTTTGGAGCCTCACAGCAAGTAATAGCTTGGACTGCCCCTGGTTATGGCTGCTCAAAGGACATGGGGGTCTTAAGTTGGGAGGCCCTAGCACATCAGGTGATTCATGTAATAGATAAGTTGGATGCTTCAAAGGTACATGTAGTTGGGCATTCAATAGGTGGAATGATAGCGCAAATGGTTTATCACTTATATCCAGATAGGGTTAGATCATTGACGCTGTCGGCTAGTAGCGCTGGATTTGGAAGTTTAGACCCTAGTTTTCAAAGAGAGTTTATAGAGCAGCGTCAAAAAGCGTTGGATGATTATCCTACTTTTGCGTTAGCTGCTCCTAGACTCTTAGAGGGGTTAGTTGGTCCTCAAATTACCCCTTTATGGAAAGGGTTGGGGGTGTTATCTGCCCAAGGAATTACGAAAGAAGCCTATCTGTCTTATATGCAGCTGCTGCTGACTTTTAATCAAAAAGAGGCTTTCTCTCGTATTGATGTGCCAGTGATGTTATTGGCTGGAGAGCTAGATACGCAGGCCCCTCCTAAGGGGATGCAGCGTTTAGCTCAGCAGTTACCACAAAGTCAGTTTCATGTATTTGAGCAGGTCTCACATATGGCTAATTTGGAGGTTGTTGATGAGTTCAATCAAGTCCTCTCCACGTTTTTCAAGACTCAAGGCGTAACCAAAGCCTAGTTTTACATAGGAAATAAAAATGAATAGTAATTATTTAAATGAATATGCAAAATCGGCTGATGGTAATACCTTTTTTGATGGTCAACCCATTACAGAGTTACAGCGTGAGCTGATTGCAGCAGTAGATGAGTACGGGGTTAAGTGGGCTGAGCGTGCTTTTGAACATGATGTTAATGCGAGTTTTCCTACTGAGAACTACGAGGATTTGAAGCAAATGGGATTTTTGGCTCTATGCGTTCCCAAACGCTTAGGGGGCTTAGGAGCTGATTATCGTACTTATATGTTAGTGGCATCACGTATTGCTTATTACTGTGGCAGTACCGCCAACACGTTTAATATGCACAATGCAAATGCATTGTGGACAGCTGATATGGTTGATGGGATGGAGTTGACAGAACAGCAGCGAGAACTCCATGAGAATAATCGCCGTATTCATTATCAAAATATGATTGATGGGAAAATTTATTCTCAACCTTTCTCTGAAGGGAGTGGCGCCGCCGCTGGACGTCAGCCTTTTGGAACTGTGGCGTCAAAAACAGCAGATGGTTGGGTTTTAAATGGCAAAAAGATTTTTGCCTCTTTATCAGGCTCTGCTGACTATTATGGTGTCCTTTGTACGGAGGACGTGGAAAACCCTACTATGGCGAATACCCTTTTCATGGCTGTTCCAGCGGACGCAGAGGGTGTATCAGTCGTTGGTGATTGGGATCCATTGGGCATGCGAGCGACCGTATCTAGAACCTTGCTTTTTAATAATGTAAAAATTCCTACCACTGCACAAATGATGCCTTCAGGTGTTTATATTCAGGCGGCGATGCACCACCCGCATATGTTTATGACATTAACTCCCACTTATATGGGGGTAGCGCAGGCTGCCTTTGATTTTACAGTTGCATATTTGCGAGGCGAGGTAGATGGGGTTCCCGTAAAGCGTCGTATGTATCCGACTAAGCAGGTAGGCGTGGCAAATATGTTTGTAAAGTTACAGCAAGCTTGGGCTTTGTTTCATTGGGCTACCTCAGAGTTCCAACACAGTCCCTCTCGACAGGCGCGTATGCGAGCTTTTGCATGTCAATATACTGTGATGGAGTATTGCGCACAAATTTGTTCTGAAGCAGTAAAGGTTTGTGGTGGTCAAGCTATGTTGAAAACCTTTCCCCTAGAGCGTATGTTTCGAGATAGCCGATGTGGGGCTTTAATGTTGCCGTGGACAGCTGAAATTTGTATTGACCGTTTAGGTTATGGTTTGCTTTATAAGGAAGGGGAGAGAGATGAGTAGTCCACTTAATTTACGTCATGCATTTGGACGTTTCCCTACAGGGATTGCTGTAATTACGACTATTGATGAGCAGGGGAATCCATATGGGCTAACCATTAATTCTTTTGTTAGTGTGTCGCTAGAGCCACCTGTTTTAAGTTGGAATGTGATGCATAACTCACGCGCTCATGAGGTTATATCACGCGCTAAATCATTCATGGTTCATATACTTTCCAGTGAGCAACAAGCTCTCTCAAAAAGAATGACTGGGCCTATAGATCAGCGTTTTGATGGAGTCTCGTATCGATTTAATGAAATAGGTCTTCCTGTTATTGATGGCTGCCTTGCTGCTTTTGTTTGTGATTTACGCAGCATGATATCGATAGGGGATCACGATATTGTGCTAGGAGATATACAAGATTACGATTACCAACACGGTGAGCCTTTAGTTTACTGGCAAGGAAACTATGGGCGAGCAGTCGCTTAAGTTAATAAACAACTTTCTTTTATAAAAATAAAAGAGGAGACAATATGAAACATAAAAAAATAGCTGTTGCATTGGTGTTGGGTGTATTTGGCACATTAGGTAGTGTTAGTGCTCAAGTAAAGATTGGTACTGTTGCGTCAGCCACTGGGCCTGTGGCTTCGGTTGGTATACCACAGCGTAATACCGTACCGTTGTTACCAACAAAAATTGGTGATTTAACTATTCAATATATTAGTCTTGATGATGCCAGTGAGCCAAACAATACGGTTACGGCTGTAAGGAAGTTAATAACTGAAGAAAAGGTTGACGCGATTATTGGGCCAACTGGTAGTCCTAATGCGATGGCTATTTTAGATATAGTCAGTGAGGAGAAAGTACCTCTTCTTGCTCCTGTAGGCACGATTGCTATTGTGTTGCCGATGGATGAGAAGCGCCATTGGGTGTTTAAGACTACACAAAATGATGGGCTAGTCGCTGATAAGCTCATTCAGCATATGGTGGATAAAGGAGTTAAGACATTAGCTTTTATTGGTACTAGTGATACTTACGGAGAGACATGGCATGGCGTTGTTAAAGATCGCCTAGATCAAGCCGGTATAAAAATAGTAGCTAATGAGCGCTTTAAGCGTCCAGATACCTCAGTGACAGGTCAAGCATTAAAAATTTTTGCTGCTAAGCCTGATGCTGTATTGGTGGCTGCTCCTGGAGGACCCGCTGTATTACCCCAAGCTGCGTTACATGATTTGAAATATAAAGGAACCATTTATCAGACACATGGCGCTGCTTTAAATGATTTTTTACGTTTAGGTGGAGATAAAGTAGAAAATACAATTCTTGGGGGGAGTTTAATGTTGGTAACAGCGGAGATAGAGGACTCTAACCCCTCTAAGTCTATAGCTCAGTCCTATATCCAAGCCTATGAGAAACTTCACGCTCATACCCCCGCCACGTTTGGTGGAAATGTTTATGATGCTGGGTTGCTCTTGAAAGAGGCTTTGCCAAAAGCTGCAGCTCAAGCTAAGCCTGGGACAGAGGCTTTTCGTATTGCTTTACGTGACGCGCTAGAGCAAATTAAAGAGCTGCCTGGTACACAGGGCGTTTACAACATGACCGCTGATGACCATAGCGGTTTTGACGAGCGAGGGGTAGAGTTGCTAACTGTGAAAAATGGACAGTGGACCTTAGTTAACTAGAATAAACCTCTTCTTTTTATATTTACATTTTTGTTTTTATTGAAGATTTGAGCCTGTGGTGACTCAGGCTCAAAGGGTTTTTTGCGCCCAATGGGAGGTTTTATGGTGATGATGGCTGAGACTATGGATAAAAATATCGAATTACAACGTCCTAATGCTCCTTTTAGAAAGTTACGGTTCTCTCAGGTAAATGTAATGAAGACGCCTCTGCCGACAGGAGGATGGCTCATCTCTAATCAAGAGGCTCTGCAACCTTTTACAGTCAGGCATTTTGGTGAGTTTTTATTTAAATATGCTAGAGAGCGGCCTGAGCAACGCTTTTTAGCTGAGCCTAACGGTCAAGGTGGATGGCGTACTATCAGTTATAAAGAGGCTCTACAGCAGGTAAATGCATTATCTCAATGGTTGTTAAATTTAGATCTTCCTCAAGGTAAACCTTTATTTGTCCTGAGTGATAACGCGATTTTAAATGCACTGTTGCAATTAGCGGCTATGCAAGTCGCTATCCCCGTGATGCCATTATCGCCCGCCTATAGTTTACTTTCTAAAACTTGTAGTCGGATTGCAGATTTATGTCAGCGTTTTGATCCTGCTTTAGTTTATGCAGATGATGCTCAGCGTTATGCCATAGCGTTAGAGGTCGTGAAGAAAAATGCACCGTTGGCGCATCGAGTCACTGATCATCGATCAGATCTTAGTCATAGTAGTTTAGTGGAGGCATTAAGCACCTGTGTAACAGCTGAGGTTGAGAAAGCGGAGGCTCAGATAGGGCTAGATCACACAGCTCGCTTATTATTGACCTCTGGTTCTACAGGGTTACCTAAGGCCGTAGTGATTACTCAGCGCAACATGCTGGCCTCAGGGATGTTGTGGGATCAGGTTTGGCCTTTTTTATCTGATAAACCATTAGTGATGGTGGACTGGTTACCCTGGAATCACACAGCAGGTTCTCATGGTGGTTTTAGCATGGTACTACGTCATGGGGGAACGCTCTATATTGATGATGGCAAACCAGTCCCTCACTTAATTGATCGAACGCTATTAAATCTACGGCAAATTAGGCCAAATATCATGATAAATGTCCCTAGAGGCTTAGATATGATAGTAGCTCGCATGGAGGAAGATCCAGATTTAGCCGCTGATATTTTTCCAAATCTAGATATTATTGTATATGGTGGAGCCGCTCTTTCTGAGCAGACCATGATTAAGCTTGAGCAATTGTCGGCGGCTCATACCGGATATCGTATACCGATTTCCGCCTCATTAGGTTCTACAGAAACGACGATGCCTGCTACCTTGGTTTGGTGGGAGCCACTTGTACTAGGTACATTAGGTTTACCCGCGCCAGGGGTTGAGACGAAGCTTATTCCTTATGCCGATAAGTATGAAGTGAGATTCAAAGGGCCTAGTATTACGACTGGATATTATTTAGATGATGAGGCTAATAAGACCTCATTTGACGAAGAGGGTTTTTTGATTACGGGTGATGCCGTAGACTTTGCTAACCCACACTGTTTAGAGCATGGCTTAGTGTATGCAGGACGTTTGTCGGAAAATTTTAAATTAGCTACTGGTACTTGGGTGGTTGTAGCACATTTGCGTAACTTACTCCTTAATCAGCTGCATCCGTTTGCGCACGATGTGGTATTGGCAGAACCCAATAGAGATGAGTTAGGAGCACTAATTTTTTTAAATCGTCAGCAAATAGAAAAGCTATTTGTAGAGACTTGCTTGTTAACGGATGCTCAGTTGGCCTGTTACGAGCCTGTGCTTATGGCCATAGAGCAAGCGATTAATAAGCATAATACTCAGTATCCTGCTAGCAGTACACGCGTTGCAAGATGGTGTGTCTTAGACTCATTGCCTGATATAGAGCTCGGAGAGTTAACAGACAAAGGTCATATTAATCAAAAGGGTGTGTTAAAGAATCGACAGGAAATAGTAAATTTGCTTTATACAGCACAAATTTCCTCGGGCTCTGTTCGGTTAATTTCTCAGGATGGAAAGGTGATTTAATGTATGTTTTATATGGCACACCATTAAGCAATTACTATAATAAGGTAAAGTTGTGTTTGCTTGAGATGGGATTGCCCTTTCAAGAGCAATTGGAATTACCTAAAAGAAATTGGCCACAAGGAGGAAGCCCTAGTGGCAAAATTCCTTACTTACAGTGTGAGGACAATACCTTTCTTTTTGAATCTCAAGCAATAGTAGAGTATTTGTGTGCAAAGCATCAATCCTCTCTTCTACCAGCTGATTTGGTGCAAGCCGCGCAGATTCGCGAAGTTCTATTCTATATAGAACTATATCTAGAAGCCCCTATGAAAACGCTATATCCTATGGCTTATTGGGGGAAACCGATTGATAGTGAGCTTTGTTTGAGTGTGCTTGTCCAAGTCAAACAAGGATTGGCTGTGATATTGAGTAGGGTTCGCTGTCAACCATACCTTTTAAACACTGAATTTTCTTTAGTTGATGTTGTGGCTTGGGTCCATTTCAAAACCATACAGCATGCCTTAAAAGTGTTAGGCTTAGAGGATATTTTTATGGATACTCCTATTTCTTCTTATTTGGCATTCTGTGCACAGCGACCAACCATTCAGCGCTTAGAGGCTGATAAGCGTTTAGCTGCACGTGCCTAGCTTATTATTATGGCAAGACCACAGGCTTTGGATTATGAAGATCGTAAACGTGCGATCTTAAAAAATGCAGCAATCTTATTCGCAAAAAAGGGATACAGTGAAACTCTTTTAGAGGATATTGCTGAAATAAGCGGTATTAAAAAATCATCTCTTTACCATTATCATCGTTCTAAACATGCTATTTTGCATGGTTTAATTGCTTGGAAAATTGAGGACTTAGCCTGGAAAGTAGAGGCCGCTACAGAAGCCCTTCGAGCGCCAGAGCAGCAGTTGCGTGCTTTAATAGCCACGTTAGTGAAAGAATATATCCGTGTTCCTGAAGAAATTACGGTTTTACTGACGCAAACTCGCTATTTAACAAAGCCAGCGTTGCGCTCAGTAGGAGAGATTCAGGAGAGGATTATCCGTAGAGCAGTTGTAATTATTCAAGATTTGCGTCCGGATCAAGAAATTAGTCGTCATAAGCTAAAAGCGCTATCGATGATGTTGTTTGGTATGACGAATTGGATCCATGTGTGGTTTAAGCCAAATGGACAAATGGACGCAGACACTTTAGTTGATATGATTTTGCAAATTTTCCTTAAAGGGATAGACGGTCTTGATCCTGATTTTCTAAATTAAAAAACAGATGAGGTAATGGATCTCTTTGTTGAGTTGTTTTTTATCAGATTACGTCGAAAACCTCTTCTTTCAGGTGGAGGATGTAAGACGTTGCCGCAAAACGCGGCAAGATATATTCAATC
>NZ_CANRIC010000030.1:0-24642 GCF_947630565.1 uncultured Paenalcaligenes sp. | reverse complement strand
CCGTAGAAATCAGATGCGGAGTTTTTGCTGCCTCAATCGAGTCACAAAAGGCGCCAACGCTTCGATAATATTTTCAATAACGATGGCGTGTTCTTGCTGATCTTTTTTAGACTCCAGTAGTTGTGCTGCACGGGATGTATTGAAAGGCAAGAGCCCAACAATAATGTCAGACTGTGCATGGTGTTTAAAGAGGTCTTGGGCAGCGCGAACCAAAGGTTGCCTGTCATTGACGTAGGACTGGCGCGCCAAGCAGCCTTGCGTTATTAACACCCCTAAGGGGCTAGCAAAAAGGCTGCTGTGTGGTGTGTATTGTGTTAATAAACTCATGAGGCGTTATTTTTTGAAATGTAGACGAGACAGTTGATCACCACTCTCATCGTTCTGGCCTCTGGCTTTATTGACTAAGAACACATTGCCCTCACCATCAGTACTGAGGTGATTAGGGAGGCTGCCAATAGAAAGGTTAGCTAGTACGTCACCATTGAGATTAATAACGGTCAATGTATCTGCTGCACGGTTTGCAATGTAAGCCTGTTCTGTATCTTGATCCCACAGCACATTTAGTGCACCGGCTCCCACGGCTACGTTATGCATTATTTTTTCGTTCTCTACGTCAATAATGACGACGTTGTCACTGGATTGACCGGTAACAAATACCCGTTTTTGATCTGCTGCTACAGCGACACCCGATGCATTTTTAATACCAGGCAAAGCAAGTGTTTTGATGGTTTTTAGTTCCTTGGTATCAATAATGGCCAGTTCATTTGTACTGCGGCTGACGGTATAAAGTCGCTGCCCATTGGCATCATAAGATAAGCTCATTGCTGCGAAATCTTGGCGCGTCGTGGATGGAATTTCAATAGGGGCTAGAGGTTCTAATTTTTTGCTATCAAAGACATAGAGCTTATTAGAGGTAGGAGAGGACACAAAAGCACGCTGTAATTGACTGTCCACCACCACATCGCGGCCATGTGGCGCACTATTGTGAGCAAATTGCTTGATGAGCTTTAGGTCTTTTTGATCGTATACTGCGACCGTGCCTGCGCGGGTGTTTGTGACCCAGACGGTATTGGCGTTGTCATCTACAGCAACACCGTAAACGGCCATAACTTGTTCGGCTCGATGGGGGTCAGCGGCGGGGGTCACCTGCTGGATGACTTTTAAACTTTCAGGATCAACCTTACTGATTTGTGACACTTTTACCGGAGGACGACCCACCGAGGAGGTCACAAATAATGCATTGTTTTTAGCGCTATAGGCGACTTGGTATAAGCCGGGTGCAATGGTGGCTTGTTGTACGTCAAATAGCTGCTCACCGGTTAGGTCTAATTTCGGTGACACTTTTAACTCGAATACCGTAGCAGCTGTGGGATTGCTAACCTGTACGACGACGGGGTGTAGGCCCGTGACCGCCTCTTTAGGTATATGGATTTGGGCGCGTATTTCCCCTTTATCATTAGCAACTAGCGGCGTTTTACCACTTAAAACCGTACCGTTTTGGACTAATTGAATCTGCTGACCTGCTTTAAATCCTCGACCCATCACCTCCGCCGTGTCACCGGCATGTACGACGCCCGAGACAGAGAGCATGGCGTTAAAGTCGGCATCTGGAGCCGTAAAGGTGCCAGCGTTTGCCCATGCAATAGAGCTGATGGCCAATGCAGCGGCGCTTAGGCCAATGCGCTGCCACGTTTTAGTTTTAGTAATGATATTGATTTGCATTTCTATTCCTGATTTAAATAAACGATAGTACAGGTAGCTGTCATGACAGTAGGTTGATTAAGGTTTAGGTGGCTGTTGCAGGTCTTTTAAGCTTTTGTTGCGTAATGCAAATAAAGAGCTGAGCACGAAACAGGCTCCCCCACCTATAAAAAAAGCGGTAGAGGGGCTGAAATAACGAGATAACACACCCATTTGCATATTACCTACAGCCGTTCCTAAGGATGATTGGGTCATCCAGAGGCTGGACATACGGCCTAGTAGATGATCCGGTGTATGCTTTTGTACTAAAGCCATACGCAGAATTTTGGAAACGGTATCTGCGCCACCCATAATGGCTAAACAGATAAGACTCCAAACTAGCCAGGTGTTTTGGGAGAGTGCAAACACAGCGGCCCCCCAAATCATCACGGCGGCAATAATAATGCGCCCTGGGTATTGAACGGTTTTCGTCCAGCCAGAGCTAAGCGCCATAATCGTTGCGCCCACGGCGGGTGCGGAGTAAAGCAGGCCCGTGACCTCAGAGCCTTGATCAAGAATCAGGCTCCCCCATTCAGGTAGTAAGGCCAGCGGAGTGGCTAGTACGACGGCTGTTAAATCAATTAATAATAAAGCGCGTAGCAAAGGTTGTTTAGCCATATAGCTAAAACCTTCGACAAAAGAATGAAAAATCGCTGGCTGTTTAGTCGTTGCACCACGAGGGGGTAATGAGGGCAATTGACTAAGAAAAAAAGGGGTGACGAGTACAGCGGCTAAAACGATGGCATAACAAACGATGAGCCCAGGGCCCGCAATAATTAATCCTGCTAGAGACGGGCCGATGACGCCCCCTATCTGCATAGATAGTCCAGATAAGGCTGCAGCGGCGGCTAAATGCTCGCGCCCAACTAAAGCTGGCGTGGCAGACATCATGGCAGGCACACTAATACCGCCCGCGGCGCCACCAATGGTGGCCGCAACATAAATTAACCAGACGGTAGGAGTGGGCAGCAAAGCATTGAGTAAAAATAATCCCACACTAAATACATAGACAGTACGGGAATACAGCATGAGCTTACGTCTGTCCATACGATCAGACAATACGCCTCCGATCATGAGCGCTAACACCATAGGAATCGCCATTGCTACGTTTAAACCGGCGACAGCAATACTGGATTTGGTGAGTTCAAATAGCTGAATACTGGCCGCTACCATTAGCATTCCTGTCACTAGAACAGTGGCGGTACGAGCTGCGTAGGCATAGCGAAAGGCACGGCTTTCGCGCAGGGGACTAATGTCTAGTAAAAAACGACTCATAAATCGACTTCAGTTAAATGGTGTTGCTCGGCTAATGCAAGAGAGCGGTTCAGGATAGGACTGATTTGTGCGGTTGCCTCTGGCCCCGTTAAATGGGCATGTAAAAAGGGTAAGCCGTGTACGTTTAGGGTCGTAGCCCACGGTTGCCACATCTCAGGACTTAAGTTTGTCTCGGTATGATCTAGTTCCGCTTGGAAATACAGTATTTCACCGAAAAAGGGTTCTTCCTTGTGATCGCGAACTGCTTGGTTGTTACTGGCTACGGCATTAAATACCCCGTTGAGCTGCATGTCTTCGAGTGCGCCTAAGGGGTGATGTTGACTGCGTAAAAAATCAATTACGCTTTGACGCTCTAGCTGTACATGTGGGAGTTCATCTGGATCAAAGCCTGCAATGTGTAATAAGGCTTTATAAATAGCATTTGCAGCCGGCAAGGGCTGATCTCGCCATGCCGCACTGGGGTAGGCATCGAGTAAACATAGCACGCCAATTTGACACTGACGCGACTGCAGTTCGACGGCAATCGCATGTGCAATGATGCCCCCTACTGACCAGCCTAATAAATGGTAGGGGCCATGAGGCTGCACAGATTGAATTTGATCGGCATAGTCATAAGCCATCTTTTTCAAATTCTGAGCGGCTAGTTGTTCGTTATGAAAGGTGCTGGACTGTAAGCCATAGACAGATCGTTGGCCTAGGTCTGATCGTGCTAAAGCGCCATAACACCAGCTAAGGCCACCTGCAGGGTGAATGCAAAAGAGAGCAGGGAGTGTCTTATCGCCTTGATGCAATGAGAGAATAGAGTCAAAACCTGCTGTCTTAGCGGAGGTGGATGGCGTGTGTGTTAGGTGATGCGCGAGTTGTGCCACAGTGGGATAGGCAAAAACCACCCCTAAGTTAAGCGCATGACCGGACTGGCGTAATAACGCTGTGAGTTGGGCTGCAAGTAATGAGTGTCCACCTAAAGCAAAGAAATTATCCTCGCAAAAAATAGGCTGATTGAGCTGTAAAACCTCTTTGAAAAGTCCAGCGACCCATTGCTCTGTTTTTGTTGTTGGCCGTGTTCCGGTTTGACGTAGGCGTTGGGGAATAGGTAAGGCTTTGCGATCTAGCTTACCGCTGCTATTCAAAGGCAATGCATCTAAAAAGACAATCGCATTGGGTTCCATGTAGTCAGGTAGTTGTGTGCGACATAACTGTAAAAGGGAATCGGAATCGATGGGGGTTTGACTCACCACATAGGCAACCAAATGTTGCTGTTGTGGTTGATCCTCACGCACAATAACGACTGCTTGTGTTATTTCTGGGTGTTGCAGTAAAACGTGTTCGATTTCCCCTAGCTCAATACGTAAGCCACGTAGTTTCACTTGGTGATCTGATCGACCTAAATACTCTACCGCGCCATCAGAACGCCAACGTGCTAGATCTCCGGTTTTATAAATACGTGTGCTGGGCTGATCGCTAAAGGGATTAGGGATAAAGCTAGCAGCAGTTAGGTCTGGACGGTTTAGGTAGCCGTCTGCTAATTGCATACCAGCTAAATATAAATGACCCGTTACGCCAGCAGGTACCGGACGTAAGGCATCATCGACGATATATAAGGCGGTATTCCATACAGGAAAGCCAATGGGGATAGGATTGCTGTGATCTTGGTTGGAGGCATGCCAGTAGGACACATCAACGGCAGCTTCTGTGGGGCCATAAAGATTATGCAGCTCACCGTCTATACGCTCATAAAATTGGTTACGTAAAGGGGCCGCTAAGGCTTCACCGCTACAAAAAACCAAAGGAATACGCAGGTTTTGGCTGTGTTTATCCGCTAAAAAAGCAGCCAGCATAGAGGGTACAAAATGAATCACATCAATCGCTTGATCTAGAATCAGATTTGCCAAAACGTGTGGATCTTTATGGGCTTCGGGGGGCGCTACAAATAAAGAGGAGCCGCTTATGAAAGGTAAGAAAAGCTCCCACACCGACACATCAAAGGTGTAGGGTGTTTTTTGAATAAAGCGGGTAGCAGGGCTAATTTGATAATGCGCACGCATCCATAAAAGGCGGTTCACAATAGCCTGATGTGAGATCACTACGCCTTTAGGTGTTCCTGTAGAGCCTGAGGTAAATAGTACGTAGGCGGCATCCTCTGGTTGAGGATAGGCAATAGACTCAATCGCCACCGTAGCTTTTGGTAAAGCATCAAGGGCTAGCAGAGGACAGGCTAGTTCAGAGGGGTGTGCAAAGGGCTCATCACTGATGCACAGACGAGGTGTGGCTTGTTCTAACACAGCAAGGCGTCTCGCCTTAGGCTGGCTTAAATCCAAGGGTAAATACGCTGCACCTATACGCATAATGGCATGTAACACTAAGACCATGTCTACGCGACGATGCATCGCAACCGCTACAATATCACCTCGTTTTACGCCCGCTGTATGTAGCTGGGTCGCCAATTGATTAACACGACGTTGATATTGTTGATAGTTATAGGATATGGCCTGATCAGCGATGGCTAGCAGTGAGGGGTGTTGCTTCGCTGTTTGTGCGCATAAATGACTTAGGGTCGTGCGTGGCACAGGATGCTGGGTCTGATTGAGTTCAACCACATAATGATGCTGTTCAGCTGGGCTAAGGGTTGCCACATCTACTAAGCGTTCGGCTTGCATAGCACGTTCTATAAATGGTATTAAACGAGCCGCATGAGCTTGGATTTCAGCCGAGTCGTATAGCGTTGGGTTGGCCTCTATTTCGATGCGCATCCCGTTGGCTTGAGTATCCGCTCGGAATGTAAAGTTGATGTCCTCGACTGGCCCGGCGCACAACACATGGGATTGAGCCTCTAAGCCTGTGTTTGCATAAGGAGTATCGAAGGGGAGTATGTTGATTAACGGCCCGTGTAAACGGCGCATGCCAGCCAATAAACCAAGATCACGACGTAATTGCTCACTACGGTATCGGCCATGACGTCGGGTTTGTAATAATGCCTTTGACCCCCTTATTAAAAAGTCATCGATCGGTAACTTTTCGTCTATATCTAAAGCTAAGGGGGCGACATTCATGACGGTAGCAATAGCTAATGCGCTGCTATTGCCCATACGGCCCATATAGGGCACACCAAAGACGGAATCGTACTGACCAGAATGACGTGCGATATAAACCGCAGTCAATAAGGTCAGCACATCAGCCCAGCTACACTGTTTTTCAGAGGCGAACTGTAATAATCGCTGACGGAAATCCTCACCTACGTAATGTTGCGCATAAAGAAAATGATCTGCGCTTAGCGCGGACTCATTGCTTAGACTCAATACATCTTCTTTGTGTTGTAACTGCTCAATCCAAAACGCGTTATCTTTTTCTTTTTTTGGACTGTTTTGATAGGCGAGATCATCGGCTAATACCTGTTGAATACGGTGCAAAGCCGGAGGCGCAGGCTGCTGATGTAGTAGAGCTAAATAGTGCTGAATACAACGTGCTTCGAGTAAGTTCATCGCATACCCATCAGCGGCTAAATGGTGCACTCGCATATAAAAAAGCTGACGTTGATTGGGTAGAATCAACAACACAAAGCGGGCAATGGCATCGGTGCGCGGATCAACGGCTGTTTGTCGATCTGCCTGCATAAATGCAAGCGCATCCTCAAGGGTATTGAAATCGGTATTGATTTCTAGAGTAGGGCACACCGCATCAAAGTGCTGTTTAGGGCCATCGTTATCTTCAATGACCCGCAGACGTAGGATCTCGGCTTGAGCTAAAACGGTATTGACAGCGTGGGTAAATAGCGCCGTATCAATGGGACTTTGAATATCCGTGTAATGAGCGGTATTAAAAATCGCATTGTCAGGGCTTACGCGTTGGGCGTACCAAAGCCCTTGTTGGGCTGAGCTTAATGGATGCAAAGTGCTGCTACTCATGTTCTACAACAAAAATTAAGAATGATTACGATTAACAATATCCCACCAGTGAGCCAAGGTGGGGTCAGTGGCCATATCCGCAAACTCAATCACCGCACCGGTTTGTCGCCATTTAGCAGCTAAGGTCATGGCACGCATCGAGTCCAAGCCCCACTCCATGAGGTTGTCATCATCCAGAATTTCGCTGGGGTCTTCGTGCAGCATGGCGGCGACATCGGCCCGCATCATTTCAATAGTTAGGTCTAGTACAGTGTGATTAGTCATGGTTTTGTTGTAGTGATTGGCTAAGCTGGGCGCGTAGTTGTTTACGGCTGACTTTACCGGCGGCGGTAGTGTCAAAACTGTCTACAAAAACGACCTGATCTGGGACTTTGAACTCGGCGAGGCCACGTTCGCGTATCCAGCGTTTGATTTCAATAGCTCTAGGTTTGATTTCGTTGTTTTTGACAATTAAAAAGGCACAGCTGCGCTCGCCTAAATACTCATCGGGTACAGACACAACCGCAGCATCAAATAGAGCGGGGTGCGCCAATAAATGATCTTCGATTTCCTCGGCCGAGATTTTTTCTCCGGCCCGATTAATGTGATCATTAGCGCGCCCTTGCACAATTAAATACCCCTTGTCTGTGAGCTGCACTATATCGCCAGTGCGATAAAAGCCGTCGGCAGTAAACGAGCGTGCATTGGCAGCAGGGTTATTGTGATAGGCACGTAAGGTATAAGGGCCTCGTGTTAATAAATGGCCTACGGCGCCTTGGGCAACAGGCTGGTCTTGATCGTCCACTATGCGTATTTCATCATCAGGGCTAATCGGTCGGCCCTGAGTGGTGATAATGGTGTGCTCATCATCATCTAGGCGGGTGTAGTTCACCAAGCCTTCCGCCATACCAAAGACCTGCTGTAACTGTATGCCTAATACAGGCTTGACCCGTTTTGCGACTTCGGGAATAAGTTTTGCACCACCTACCTGCATGGTTTTTAAGCTGGATATGTCGTGCTGGCTATTTGGTGCAAATTCGAGCCACATTAATAACAACGGAGGCACTAAGCTGCTGAAGGTGGCCTGATGTTTTTCAATCAGAGCAAAGCACGTTTCAGGCTCTGCACTTGGGCTGAGGACGACACAACCTCCAGCATAAAGCGTTCCTAAAAAGCCAGGTGAGCTCATGGGGAAATTATGAGCAATAGGCAGAGCGGCTAAAAAAATAGACGCTGGACTAAGGCCACAAATGTTGGCGCTTTCTCGTAAGGTATAAATGTAATCGTTATGAGTACGGGGGATCAGTTTAGATAGCCCCGTACTGCCGCCAGAAATCTGTAAAAATGCCACGTCAGTCGCAGCAGCTACCCCGTTAGGTACAGGCGTGGTTGTTGAGCCAGTGTCCTCAATCGAAGCGATTGAGGTGAACTCTTCAGCCTGACCAACCACAATGATGTGTTGCACCTGTGGGCAGCGTTCCTGTAGCTGGCGAGCTAAGACTCGGTAATCAAAGCCTTCAAATTGATCTGCGCACACATAAGCATCAGCAGGAGCTTGATTGGCAAAGTGCTCTAATTCTGTAATGCGATGTGCGGGCAGAGCATAAATCGGTACCATTCCTGCTCTAAATAGGGCAAAGACCACACTGATGAATTCGGGGATATTAGGTAGCTGAACCAGCACTCTAGCACCGCGCGTTAAGCCCAATTGCAATAGACCTGCGGCAATCGCAGAGGCCTTTTGGTGTAAATCTTGATATGTCCAACGGGTTTCACCGCCTATGACTGCTGGGCGATTTGCGAACTGTTGAGCACGTTGCGCTAAAAGCTCACCAAAACATTGGTTGTCCCAGTAGCCTTTTTCTACATAGCGTTGCGCGAATTCTTCGGGCCAAACTTGTTTTAGTGGAATATGATTAGTCATAACAATGATAATGAGAATGATTGTCAGTTAAGTTTTAGTGTAGCACTTTAAAACGAAAATAAACGAGTTGGGCATAAATTCCGTACAGACAATGATGCTATTGGTAGGCGCTGCGCAATGGCTAGTTCTAACTCTGGTTGTAATCGTAGACTTTGGGCGGCAAAGCACTCGGTGTGGACTTGAACAGAAAAGACAGCAGAGACCGATGGTTGGATCTGAACCTGAAGAGGGTCTATATAAAATCCGGTTCCTTTGGCTTTAAGTACGGCCTCTTTAATGCACCAGAATCGATAGTAGTCGGCAGAGCTTTGGCAGGCTAATTGTTCTGACTCAGAGAGAAAAACAGCTAAAAGTTGTTGATTGAAGGGGATAGATAAATGCTCTATATCAATTCCAATCGGGTTAGAACTGAGTGCGATAGCGCTAATGTGCTGGCTATGGCTGATTGAAAAATGGACAGGCAGGTGCAATAGATACGGCTTTTGATGGGGGCCAAGCGCAAACGAGAGAGTGGCGGCCTTTTCCCCAGTTAAGTCTTCGATTTGTTGCCGTAATATGGCTCTGCTCCATAGGTAACGACGCTGCAAGGCTTTGGTTTTGAATTGATGCGCGATCGCCCACTCTTCAGACGATAATTTGGTTTGCAGCTCAGCTGTAATTGGGCTGCTGGAGGTATCAAACCAATAAACAGTGAGCATAATTAGGCCATGAATTCTAATAGAGCAAATTCGGTGGATAGACCCAACATGGCTCCGTGCTCCGCCTCAGGATAGATGTGTAGTTGTTGTTTTAACTGACTACGTTGGGGTAACTGAGTTAAAAATGGCTCTAGAAATCGTAAGGTAGGGATTCCATCAGGACGGGGGGCTTGAGGATCAGCGGGCTTAGGCCGCCATTGCTCTTTGCCTCCTATCAGCACGCTTAATTGGATGCGGCGTGTTAGCTCGGGGAGTTGAGCCGCCAGATTTTGCATAAATGGTGCGTACCACCATAGTGACGGGCTGGCTGAAATATAGTGTTTAAACAGGTGGGGTTGCGTTAATAAGCTGTATAAAACAAAGAGTCCACCATACGAATGGCCATATAAACCTAAACGCGTAGGGTCTATCGATAATTGCTGCTGGATGGTGGGTAAAACCTGCTGCTGAATAAAAGCCATTAAATCAACGGCCCCACCGCAAGGCCAGTTTGGCTCTCTTGGGTCTACTGCCTCGTGAGGGGGCGGAGGGAGCGGGGTATAGTCATAAGAGCGCCGCTGGCGCGCCGCAGGTCGCTCTAATCCAAAACCCAGTGTGGCAATAGCGTAGTTAATATGACGAGGCTGACGCGCTAAAAACAAACGCACATGGTCATGAATCCAGTCGCCATCCAGCAGTAACAGCAAGGGATAGCCTTCGGCAGGGGCGGGGTCTTGAGGTGACCAAAGACGTAATAGATAGTCACTGCCATTCGGGGCACGTAGTGTATGTTGCCAAAACTGCATGAGCTTACTGATCCTTGGTGGCAGAGGCGTGGATATTGACTAAATAACTGCCCTGCATGGGGATAGTTAAAAAGCGCTCATTAATCGTGTCTAAGGTGCTTTGGGCAGACACCCCTTGCATGAGATCAGGATGTAACCAGTTTGCTAAGGCTTGAATAAAGATGACATGCAAGGGGGAGTCATTAAATGCGTGCCAAATACCGTGCGCATTCCCTTGCTGGACGGCGTGTAGATGTTGCAAACGATTGGATTTAATTATTTGCTCTAGACTGGTGCGAGCCTCTTCTTCACTAGCATTTGTACCAATGCGTAGCCCGCCTGCTTGATTGCGACTGCTTGCACCAGTACCGGTGGCTACATATGCAGCAGGGTTACTGGCATTGATGTATTCAAAATTTAACTTGCCCGTTTGTGTTTTTAAAACATCAGCACCAATATTATGACCGCCTGCATAGCTAATCATGTCATTAAATGTGCCTTGACCAGGAGAGTTGCAGCAATCTGTGCTGCCTGCGTGAGCATGCACAAAGACGAGGGGGCGATCTTGCTCTGTTACCCCTTGTAGACGCTCGCTAACTGTTTGCATTTGCTGCTCATAAAACGTAATGAATTCAGCCGTTCGCTCCGGTTCGCCTATGGCAGCTCCTAAAGCCCGTAGGCTAGGAATGGTGTTGTTCATGGGGTCCATAAAGAAATCCACAATCAGTACCGCCACACCTGCGTCTTCAAATCGACGAATTAACGCGGATTCTTTTGGATCTTGATTGGGTAATAGTCCTGCAAAGCGTGAGGTAAGGACAACAAGGTCTGGACGTTGGGCCAAACTTTGCTCTATAGAAAAACTTTCTGCTGTATGACGACCGACCACCGCAATTTGGTTAATGGCAGGGAAGTGCTGTTCGTAGGTTTTGTACTCATTAGCAAAAGAGGTTTTGAACTCGTCTGACCAGCCTACGAGCAAACTGATGGGGTCTGGGTGTAATAGAGCAAGCACTGGCATATGACGCGCTTGCGTCAAAATAATTCGTTTGGCGGGCTGCGGTAAGGTGATTTCGCGACCCATGACATCTGTCACCTGAATGGGCTCAGCATGAACAGTAAAGGCGACGAGTAGACTGCTTAGAAAAAAGAAAATTCGCTTCATAACACTCCCTGGGTGGAGGCAGTTAGACCATCAATAAAAACATGTAGCTGCTGTTGGCTACATGGCTCAATACGCGTTGCGACCCCGTAGGCGGTAGCTAAATTTGGTGCGGTAATCACCTGATCGACTGCACCTTGTGCTAAGACTTTACCGCTATGTAATAAGACGCATTCGTCACTATGTTGCATAGACACATTGAGATCGTGCAACACAATGACACTGATCATCTGATGCGCTTTGGTTTGCTCTTTGACCAGTTGCATCACATGGTATTGATAGTTTAGATCCAATGCAGATAAGGGCTCATCTAAAAGCAATAGCTTGGGTTTACGGATCAGGGCTTGGGCTAAGCCAACTAATTGCTTTTGTCCGCCAGATAGTTCGTCCAAATAGCGCATAGCTAAATGAGTAATGCCCAGTTTTTCTAGCATCAGCATAATACTGTCAGCATCGGTTGCCGAGTGTTGAGTAGGCCGTAAGGTGGCATTGGCTGCAACCAGTACAGACTCAAAGACTCGCAAATGGACAGAGGCGGGCAAGGACTGGGGGAGATAGACCACATGCTGAGCACGCTGCTCAAAATTTTGTTGGCTCAAGTCCGCTTGATTCAGCATGATCTGGCCTTGTTTGGGCTTAATGAGGCCAGCTAGACTTTTCAGTAACGTAGATTTGCCACAGCCATTGGCCCCAAGCAAAGAGACCACTTGACCAGCGGCGATGGGGGTAATGTCTACTTGTTGCAGAATGGTTTTTTTACCGTATCCGACTTGTAGTTGTTTAACTTCTAGCATGGTGAATCCTTAGGCGGCTTGGCGGCGTAATACCACGGACAAGAAAAAGGGTACGCCGACTAGAGAGGTCACAATACCCACAGGGATAATAATGCCCGACACCATGTTTTTAGAGGCGATAGAGGCCATTGATAAAATTAATGCCCCAACCAAAGCGCTGCCAGGTAGATAAAAACGATGATCCTCCCCAAAGAGTCGTCGTGCAATGTGTGGGGCGATCAAACCGATAAAGCCAATGGTTCCTACAAAGGAAACCGCAAGCGCAGCCAATAGACTAATGCGCAATAAAGAGCTAAGGCGCAGACGTTGGACGTTAATACCAAAGCTAAGCGCTCGTTCCTCGCCCAGACGCAAAGCGGTGAGTTTCCATGAGTCTCGCATAGCCAAAGGAAATAAAAGAGCAAAGGCTAAAAACATCAGGCCAACTTTAGGCCAACTGGCTCTGGATAAACTACCTAGAGTCCAGAAAACCAAGCCTTGAAGGGCTTCTGCACTGGCTACAAACTGCATCAAAGAGACTAAGGCATTAAAGGAAAAGACCAAGGCAATCCCAAATAGCACCAAAGAGGATGTGCTGAGCGCGCCCCAACGAGCGACTGCATCTAAAAGCAAGGCGGAAAAGACGGCGAAAATAAACGCATTAGTTGCAATCATCCAGCTAGGGGGTATGCCAGGAATAGACAGATTTAACACAATAGCTAAAGAGGCCCCAAATGCAGCAGCGGATGAAATACCCAGTGTAAAAGGACTGGCTAAAGGATTATTTAAAATGGTTTGCATCTCTGCACCAGATAAGCCTAGGCCCATGCCTATCGCAATCGCCATCATGGCAAAGGGGAGACGTATATCCCAGACAATGACGCGCGTGGTCGGGTCTGCGCTGGCTGGATTAAAAAGCGCTGCATAGAGTTCAGACCAGGCTAAGCCTGATGGGCCCAACATAAAGTCAGCGATTAGACTGGCAACGATGGCTAAGACAAGGGCCAGCATAAGCCAAAGACGACGTGATAAAACGTGCTGATAGGCGGCGATAGGAGCCGAGGTAGTTGACATAAATGCAAATGAGAATAGTTATTACTTAAGTTAGTATAGTGGATTATCAGGGGGCTTGCCTATGCCTATATAATGGTGTTTTGATCGGGGGTTTTATGTCTAAAAATAATGTGCCAGGCTGGATTGCGTTAGATGGCAGTGATGTTAATTTAAAAATTAATCTACAGAATAATCATTATGGTTTTTTGAAAAACCAAAATGCGCTGCCTTTGGCTCAAAGTGAGTTTGAGCTGGCCTGCAAAAATTATCCTATCGTTTTTATTGCCGCAAATGCTGAAGGCACGTTATTGCAATCCGTGGCTTTGCTTGGCTTTAATCAAGGTCAAAACCTTTTTGTACACGATGATCAAAGTTGGGAGCCGCACCATTACATTCCCGCCTATGCGAAACGTCACCCCTTCCAGTTAGGGGTTGATGCTCAGCAGCAAGAGCCGTTGGTCTTTGTAGAACAAAGCTATCCAGGTCTAAACCATAAAGAGGGTCTGGCTTTTTTTGAGGGTATAGAGCCTTCCGCTTATTTAAGCCAGTTGTTGCATGCGTTGCGAACTCTACAGGTTGAGCTTGAGCAAACCCAACACTGGATCATGCGCCTCAAAGAAAAAGGCTTGCTGGTTGAACGCTCTATTGATCTGACGGTTGGCAAAAAAACCGAGCGAGTCGGCGGTGTGTGGGTGGTGGACACCGATAAACTGTCCTCCTTGACGGATGAGGAGTTAGCGCAGATGTATCACAATGGCACTTTAGGCTTAATTGAGCAGCACCGCCTTTCCTTATTGAATTTAGATACCTTAGCTAAACGAGCAACGGCATAAGCCATGAGCCGCGCGCCACGTTTTATACCTAGAGGGGTGATTCCAACCTCTGAGCAGCAAGCCATTCAATGCTCTCAGCATCGTATTAGTTTGATTGAGGCGAATGCAGGGGCAGCAAAAACAACTACATTGGCATTGCGCATAGGCGAAGCCTTGGCACGCGGTTTGGCCCCGCAACAAATTCTGGGTTTGGTTTTTACCCCAGAGGCCTTAGCCGTTTTACAGCAGCGTCTTATCGATTTAGGTGTTTCGCCTTTTGTTGTTAGAAAATTAGCCTTGCATACGATAGAGGGGTTTTCGCGGCAGACCCTTGCTTTTTGGGAGGAGTCGGCGCCGCCCTCTTTAACAACGTTGCATGAGTTAAAGCCTATCGCGATTGAGTCACTGGAACGATTGAGCCTGTTGTATGCCGATACGGAACATGAGCTGGATTTTCGTACTCATCATGTGGCGTTGAGCCAGTTTTTTCAAAGTCAGTTGCGCTTGAAGGCAAGTCTCGGTTTACAGTCTCAAGAGGACGAAAGCATCACAGAGAAAGCCCTGATAGCAGGGGTGACGCTAACAGATTTTTTGTGGACACAGCAGTATGAGCAGTTACGACAAAGCCCTTACGAAGGAGTGTTGTTTAGAGGGCCTTTTGACGGTACTTATGACCTAGCTTGTGCCTTACAAGAGTCGCCCGATTTATTGCAGCTATTACCCGATTATCGCTTGGTTGTGGTGGATGAGTTACATGATGCGAATGAGGCTTCCTTTCAGATTTTGCGAGCCCTTTTATCCAAAGATAAAACCTATTTAGTGGCTGCTGGCGATAAAGACCAAGTGATTTATAAACAACTGGCTGCTGATGCCAGTTATTTACATGAGCGCTTTGCAGCCTATTTTACTCATCTGCAAACCTATCCTCTCAGCTATACCTATAGACATGGCCCCTATTTGGCTTATGCGGTTGCCGCCTTTAAAAAGAAAAAGGTGGATAGTGCCTTGGCTTTAGGCACACAAATTCATGTGCATCAGTACCAAGAGTCCGAAACTGAATTAGCCATGCAGCCTGTGTTGAATGCTATTTTGTTGTGGCAAAAACAAGGTGGACGTTTAGATCAGTGTGCCGTGTTATTACGTGATGAGCATCAATCTATTCACCTAGAGAACAGTTTTTTAAAAGCAGGTGTTGCCTATCAGCTACATGGTTTTACGGGGTATTTGCAGCGCGATGAGATTCTATTTTTACGTGGTTTGATGGCACTGGCACTCAATGGATTAAGCCGTATTGGCTCAATGGAAATCAGAAAAAAAATAGTTCATGCCTTGGCGTTATTTAGTGAGATTCATTTAGCTGATAGCCTGTTGCAAGAGGCGGCTAGCGAGATCGCTGAGTTTCCTCAATTGCTCTCTACTTTTTATCAAGGTCAGATACAGCGCACGGGTTCAGAGCAAGGGCGCTGGCGCATAAGCGAAGCGCTGCATTTTTTAGAGCAAGTCGATGAAAATACGCGTGCCGCCGAGGTCCTAACGCAGCTGTGTGAGCAATTGGATATGCTCAATGTGGCAAAGCGTATTTATGTGTTTGATCATCAAGCCACCGTGATTCAGAAGTCCATTGCTGGATTTATACAGGTTGCGGCTGACCTGCAGTTAAGCTTAAGTGATTTTTATACATGGTGTGCTCAAACCGATGAGGCTGGTGCACAGGCTGCGCAAGCCGTGGTGGTGTGTACGGTTGCCCAAGCAAAAGGTAAGGAATATGAGCATGTACTGATGCCATTATTGGAACAAGGGGAGTTCCCCTCTGCTAAAAATAGTGGGCAAATAGAGCATAATTTATTTTATGTAGGTATCACACGGACTCAAAAACGACTCAGCTTATTTGTGCCTCAGGATAGTCATAAAGTGAGTGACTATTTAGCTGAATTACAGTTAGAGCAAGTCAAAGCCCCCGCTTTAGAACGCTTGCAACAACTGCAGCAGCAACCTTATTTGGTTAAACCCGTACCCGCTAATGCGGGGTCGTTTGTTGCGCCTCAACGTGCGTCCGTGGCGTATGCCTCATCCTCCGCCTCTCAAAATAGTTATGCGGATGGTCGTATTGATTTACGTGTTCCTTTTGCGGATAAAGATCAAGCCAAATCACTCGGTGCGCGCTGGGACCCCGTTAAAAAAACCTGGTATGTCCCCGCTGATTTAGATGAAAGCGCATTTAAGAGATGGAGAGGGTAACCATACCTGAAAAGAAAACGAGTCGATTACAGCGCTATAGACTGACGCAGCAAGGGCAGAGCTATAAAGACAAGAGCTAACTGCTTTTTTAGGTTCTGTACAAAAAAACCCTGCCGAGGCAGGGTTTGAGTTAAGGGGCATTGTCTACCCGTTAGGCGGCAGGGGTAGGGGGGTGTTTTTTACTTTTTCGGCTAGCCAAGAGCTTACCTAGAAGAATAATCACAACGGTGCCAGCAATCTGCGCACCGTAGTGAACGGTGTTGCTAGGCTCGCCAAAACGCTCAATATAAGCAATATCAGTTACCAATAGACCACCAGCGATCCATCCTAATAAGCCTGCGCCTAAGGTGACGATCGAGGGGAAACGGTCTATGAGTTTTAGGATTAGGGTGCTGCCCCAAACAATGATGGGAATACTGATGACTAAGCCAAAGATGACCAGACCTAATTGATGGTCAGGGCTGGCTAATTGTGCTGCCCCCGCAATGGCGATGACGTTATCTAAACTCATAACAAAGTCGGCAATAATGATGGTCTTTACAGCCGCCCACACAGAAACACTGCTGGTAATATTGCCGTGACTTTCATCCTCTGGAACGAGTAGACGAATCGCTACCCATGCCAATAATAAGGCACCTATGATTTTTAAATACGGGATAGTTAAGAGAGTTAAGGCAAAAGCAATCAAAATAACACGTAGAATGATGGCCCCTGCTGTCCCCCAAAGGACGCCTTGTAGACGTTGTTTTTGAGGCAAATTACGACAAGCGAGTGCAATAACAACCGCATTATCGCCCCCGAGCAAAATGTCGATCATGATGATCTGAAAGACAGCAGCCCAGCTGAGTGTTTGAAAAAATTCCAACATAAAAACTCCGACAATAAAAAAAGGCCTGATTCCACAAAGGACAGGCCGTTTCATTTGGAGTACGCGCACCTTGCCCTTTGAATGGCAAGGTCTTGCTTGTAACGATGTGGGTTGAGGCCACATTTAACTGTGTAGTTCGTTACCCGCGCACCGGGAGACGTATAAATGTACAGCCGTGATGACGATGCGTCGGAAAAGTTAAGCTACTCCCCTTGATAGAAGGAATTATAGCGTAGCTATGAGCTTATACCTAAATAAATAAATGAAAAATTGTTCCTTAGTGAATCGACGTGTAGCAGCTACCATCAATTTTCATACAAACAATAGAGAGGTTGCCATGCGCTTATCATTACTAAAATCAACAATTACGATAATTGGCTTTTGTGCTTGTATGAGTGCGATAGCACAGCCGCTTATTCGTCTTGGGGTTACGTCCGGGCCCCATGCCCAAATCGCCGAGGTAGTGGCTGAGGTAGCTAAAACCAAAGGGCTAGATATACAGTTAGTGGAATTTTCAGATGGGGTTCTTATCAATGAGGCGACCAGTAATGGTGACATTGATGCAAATGCCTTTCAGCATACGCCTTACTTAAATCAACATATTAAAGACAGAGGTGTGCGAGTGGTCTCTGCCGCTCGGACGGTATTGCTCCCATCGGCTATCTATTCACATAAATATAACGACTTGAGTGATGTACCCAATGGGGCATTGATCTCGATTCCGAATGACCCCTCCAATGCAGGGCGAACTTTAAAAATTCTGGAGCAAGCCGGATTTATTACCTTAAAAGAAGGCTTAGGCTTTGAGGCGACCGAGTTAGACATCTTAAAAAACCCAAAAGGGGTAAAGATTCTTTCCTTAGACCCAGCCCAATTGCCACGCTCATTAGCAGATGTGGATTTATCAGTAATCAATTCCTATATTGCCTTAAATGCGAATTTATTGCCTAGTCGTGATGGACTCTTAGTTGAAGATGAACTGTCTGATTATTTTTGCTTAATTGGTGTGCATGAGGATCGGCAACATGAGCCGTGGGTACATACATTAGTTGAGAGCTATCGTTCGCCAGAGGTTAAGCAGTTTTTAACTGATACCTTTGACGGTAATGTGATTGCAGGGTGGTAATAATGAGTCAGCAGCCTGCCTTAATCCAGATAAAAGGGTTAAGTAAGCACTATGTTATGGATGAGCCGGTTTTAGATCAGATATCTATGACGGTTAATGCCGGTGAAATTTGCGGAATTATTGGACGATCTGGAGCCGGAAAAAGCACTTTAGTGCGCTGTTTAAATGGATTAGAAAAACCGTCCTCTGGGCATATTTATATTCAAGGTGTGGATATTGCGCAGTTGACGGGACGAGCCTTACGCAAAGCGCGTCGAGGTATAGGGATGGTTTTTCAACATTTTAATTTGCTCTCTTCACGAACCGTTGCACAAAATGTGGCCCTGCCACTGGAGCTGTCTGGTGAGTCTAAAGCACTTATTCGCCCGCGTGTGTCCGAGTTATTAGCGTTGGTTGGTTTGACGCATAAAGCAGATGCTTATCCCTCTGAATTGTCCGGTGGTCAAAAACAGCGCATCGGGATTGCACGAGCTTTGGCTTTACAGCCGAGCATTTTATTGTGTGATGAGCCCACATCCGCCCTAGATCCAGAGGCAACCGAGCAGATTCTGGCCTTGCTGAGTGATCTGAATCAGCGTTTGGGCATTACGATTCTCATTATCAGTCATGAAATGCAGGTCGTTCGAGACATTGCAACGCAGGTTGCTGTATTGGAAAAGGGGCAGATAGTAGAGATAGGTTCTACCTATGAGGTATTTGCCTTTCCGAAAACAGAAACAACAAAACGTTTTATTGGAGCAACGATGGCCCATGAATTACCCGCCCCTTTAGCACAAAAATTGCGATATAAGCCGCAATCAAGCAGTGACCCCGTGATACGCGTGATACAGACGCAGCAGACGATTCAGTTTCCCGTTATTGCGTTATTACAGCAGCAGTTTGCTGTAAGCGCTCAGGTACTGCATGGTCGGGTGGACTATATAGGTAGTGACTCCTTATCCGTATTGACTCTCAGTTTGCCTGAGGCGCAAGCGAAATTAGTCCCTATTTTAAACTGGCTATCGGCTCAGGAACTGCATGCGGAGGTAATAGGCTATGTGGCTTGATGCATGGATTTCGCCCGCTTTAGTCTCTATTGTATTTGTGTCGTTGCAGCAAACGCTGCATATGGTTCTGGTGTCGGCCTTACTTGCTGTGGTGTTAGGGCTGCCATTAGGAATACTATTGGTAGTCACCGATCGACGACATATTTTAGATAATCCTTCGCTGCATAAAGGCTTAGGATTAGTGGTTAATTTAGTGCGATCTACCCCTTTTATTATCCTCATGGTGTCTATTATTCCACTAACTCGGTGGATTGTAGGCACTACTGTGGGAACCACGGCTGCGATTGTGCCTTTAACTATTGCTATTACGCCGCTATTTGCACGTTTAGTTGAAGCAGCCGTGAGAGAGGTTGATAAAAGCCTGGTTGATGCGGCGCTGTCGATGGGGGGGAGCCCTTGGCAAATTATGTATAAAGTGCTCGTGCCCGAAGCCCTACCGGGAATTATTGCTGGTTTAACCGTAACCATCGTGAGCTTAATTGGTTATTCCACTATGGCAGGTGTGGTGGGCGGAGGCGGATTAGGTGATTTAGGTATTCGGTTTGGCTATCAGCGCTTTATGCCTGAAGTCATGCTGCTAGTGATTATTATTTTAGTAGTAATGGTACAAAGCATTCAGTTTTTAGGTGATCGTTTATCGAAGTCAGTAAACCATCGTTTAATTAAAGATAAGTAAAAAGAAGTAAACATAAGTAAAAAAGGATAAGAATTAATTCTTATCCTTTTTTTATTTAACTAATATTATTATTTTCTACTATTTGTTGATATTGCTCTGGATAAAATCGCTGCGTTACCGCTAAATGAGAACGTAATCGACCTTTCATCGCATTTTTGCCTAAATTATGAAAAAGTGGATTTAAAGGATCACTAGCTGGGCCTAAGGCTTGTTGTTGTAGCTCTAGAGGCAGCGTCAATAAGGGAACCTCTTTAGCCTCTACATTCGGGGTGATGAAATAAGCAATCGAATAGCGTGATAAGCCATTTTTTGGCCGCAGCACTTGATGAACATTCGCCCGCAGATAACCATTTGTGGCTAGCTCCAGCACCTCGCCTATGTTAATGACAAAAGCATCCTCAATGGGTGTGATGTCTATCCAACCTGAATCAGTTTCAACTTGTAGGCCGCCATTATCATCCTGCCATAAAAAGGTGAGTAAACCCGTGTCTTTATGGGCGCCAACTCCTTGCTCACTATCAGGTTGATCGTTACGGGCCGGATAATGAATAAGTTTAAGTAAATGCTGGGGAGCGCCTGTCAAAATAGGATCTAGGCTAGTCGTAGGTACATCTAAGGCAACCAGAAATGCGCGTAATAACTGCTCAATAATGGCGCGTGATTGGCTTTGCCAACGTAAGGCTAACTCTTTGAGCTCTGGCACCGCATCAGGCCATTGATTCGGGCCTTGTAGATTTAACCAGATGGGGTCTTCTGGACGCAGAGATAGGGCAGGTAATTCTTCGCCAATATCGATTTGTTCACGATAGTCCGGTTTATTACGCGTACTTTCCTCTGTGACAGCGGTATAACCTCGAAAATGGCGAGATTGACTCATGGAGATTTTTTCTTTTTCTGCTTTGGGTAAAGCAAAGAATTTTTTCATGGCGTCAAGTAAATCAAGCCGATCTTGTCTTTTAATTCCATGACCAACTAAATAAAAAAAGCCAACCTCCTTGGCAATATAGCGTAACTGTTGGTAAAACTCTGACTGAGTATCTGGGTTATGTAGTTTGGTGAAATCAAGAATAGGTAATTGAATCGTAGTCTTTGTCATATCGTATCCTTCATTTTGGTTAATTTATTATAGATAGGCCAAGATATGGTGGAACGATTGAATACTCATAAGTAAATAGAGGATTGGTACGTCTGGTATTTGCCCACTATACTGGTGTGATTAAACGGCATCATAAAAATAGTTTTGGACCGATCGGATGTTAAGAGCAAAATTCAAAGCAGAGCTACGACGACGTGCAGGGTGGGGAGCGCTAGGGCTGAGTCTATTGTTATTGGTAGGCTGTACTTCTATGGTTAGCGAAGGAACAGGCGCAGCAGCTGGTGTGGCGGGTGTAGCCATAGCAAATCAAATTACTGATAATGCGGCAGCCGCAACAGGGATAGGGCTAGGAGTACAGGCTGCCGCTAAGGCGGGACTACAATATGCGCAACGTAGGACGCGCGGAGAAGAGCAAGACGCCATAGCAGATGCAGCAAGCCCATTACAAATGGGAGAGGTGGCTGACTGGCAAGTGGACCATGCTCTACCTTTAGAGCCCGATAGTCATGGTCAAGTTACCGTCAGTCGGCTGGTTGGTGGCATGGGGTTAAGCTGTAAAGAAATCGTTTTTTCAGCCGTTACTAAAGAGTCAGTAGACCCTGATCTTGAGCGCCAATTTTATGTCAGTATGATTTGTCAGGACGGTGATGTTTGGCGTTGGGCCACTGCAGAACCCGCGACATCTCGATGGGGGTCTTTGCAATAATGTGGCGTCTTTCTGCTAGTCTATTGTTGTGCTGTTTAGGGCTTATCTCTGGGTGTACGACGTCTTCAATTGGCAGTGCCGTCGGTGCCGTTTCTGGTGTAGCAAGTAGTGCTGCTACCGCTAATCCAGTCGTTGGTTATGCAGTGGGTGTCACTATGCAAGCCGCTACAGATGCCACAATCAAATACGTCTTCAGAGAATGGACTAATGAGCAACAAAATCTGATGGCTCATTTAGCAGGCGAGCTACCCATCGGAGAGACGCAATCATGGCAAATTACACGTGTAATTCCTCTAGGCAATGAGCAAGGGCAACTGCAGGTAGTACGTGAAATTAGTAACCCTCTTGTCGTTTGCCGCGAGATACTGTTTACGGTAGAAGACAAAGAGCAGACCATGCCCTATCTTGCTGCGATTTGTAAACGAGGTAAGGAATGGAAGTGGGCCTCAACCGAACCTTCGGTACAAAGATGGAGTGGGCTGCATTAGCCTTCATGTATAGTTAATAAGAGCAGTACTTTATGATGTAATAGTAGTTACAATTTAAGGTCTGTGATTGAGTGTTTTTTTGTTAAAGGTTCACCATGTCATCTGTACAAAATGAGATCGACGAACGCACCAGCTTGACTGGCTCTAATAAGTTTGAATTGCTATTGTTTCGCCTCGGAACAGGCAGCATACAGGGGCAGTCAGAGCTGTTTGGGATTAATGTGTTTAAAGTCCGAGAGATCGTAACCATCCCTATGATTACACCTATTGCAGGAGCCCCCCCTTATTCATTGGGCGTAGTGCGCTTACGTGAACAGGTCATTCCCGTTTTTGATTTACCTGCTATCGTAGGTTATAAGCCAGAAAAAGAACCCACCTTAATGGTGGTGACTGAGTATGCCCGTAGTACACAAGCTTTTGCAGTAGAGTCCGTAGAAGACATTGTACGTTTAGAGTGGAGTCAGGTGATATCTGCAGAGGCCAGTGATGTGACGGATAGTATGGTCACCAGCCTTGCTCGACTAGATGACGATACGGATGGCTCGAAATTAGTACAGGTATTGGATGTAGAGGCTATTTTGCAAAAAATATCCCCAATGCAGGCTAAGCACAAAGACCAACTCAAAACCGTAGATCAGACTTTTGGTATCAATTTACGACCCGGGACGATTATTCTTGCCGCGGATGACTCCATCGTCGCTCGTACATTAATGCAGCAAGCCCTAGAGGCCATGAATGTCCCTTACGAAATCGTAAAATCAGGCAAAGAAGCGTGGGATCGTTTGAATGCGTTGGCTGCCGCCGCAGAGGCAGAGGGCAAAACAATTCATGATAAAGTCAGTTTAATGTTGTCCGACCTAGAAATGCCAGAAATGGATGGTTTTACCTTAACGCGTAATATTAAGCAGGACCCCCGTTTTAGCGCTATGCCCGTGGTGATTCACTCCTCATTGTCAGGCTCGACAAACGAGGAGCACGTGCGTCGCGTTGGTGCAGATGGTTATGTAGTGAAGTTTGCTGCCGAAGAATTAGCCGCTACCTTACGTAAGGCTTTGTCACGATAGGAGGCTTGTGCTTTATTAAGCCTCTATTTCCTCAGCTACCACTCGATTACGACCTGTGCGTTTTCCCCTATAAAGGCGTTCATCTGCCCGCTGTATGGCAGACTGAATGCTTTCATTTGGTCTCAGCATACTCAACCCTATGCTGACAGAGATCTTAGGGGCATCTCCGTTGACTTCTTTAGGTTGTAGTTCTTGGGTTAGTTGCCTGATGCGTTCTGCATAGTTAATCATTTGCTCTTTAGTAGAATAAGAGCTGATAATCAAGAATTCCTCTCCCCCATATCGACAGGTAATTTGGTCTTTTTTCATTTCAGCCTTCAGCAAGCTAGAAAATAATCGTAATACCTCATCCCCTACCGAATGCCCATAGGTATCATTAATTTTTTTGAAGTGGTCTAAGTCCATTAGCATAATGATTGTGTTAGGAGGACGTAGAGAGAGTGTTTTTAAATGCTCTGTATGGCGTTCTAGCGCGATTCGATTTAATAAACCAGTCAAAGGGTCATGGGTTGCTTGTCTATACAGCCGTAGCAATAAGCTCAGATGAAAATGATTGGTACTTAGCACGATGAATAGTAGAGCCGCTAAAAGCCAAAGGTCTTGCAAGTGCTGAGAGGAAAGCGGCTGTCCCATAATATATCCGGCAAAGAACTGTAAAACTAATAATCCCATTCCCAATATAAAAGACTCAATGAGCGTAAAGGGGAAAACGGCTAGGGTGACAACCAGTAAAAAAGGGATAAAACTATAGCCAATCAAAGAGTGGGGCACACTTGAGGCAAGGCTCATCAGTACAGCGGCATAAAAAAGCCCGGGTAATGCCAGTGTGATACCGCTTAGAAGCAAACTCGCTTTGGTTGATGTGTGGCGGGAGAGATGGCAGATATATAAAGTGAGTAGAAAGCCTAAGAACATAGCTAGTCGTGCAGGAAATACGACAGCCCATGACTCTTTCGGTAGTAAGAACCAATCGAACAAGGCCCATATAGGTGTTAGTACAGCAAAGATTACGCTAATAGTTATGATGCGTGTACGCAAATATTCACTGCGCGCCAAGGTGAAATCTTTTGAGTGATATCGGCTTGAGAGTGTGTCATAAACAGAGCTAACGTAACGGGATTTGATATGTTCAACCATGAAAATGCTAACCGAAAATTAAGAGTACAAGGCTTGATATAACACGTACATACCTGTTTAGCCTAAACAAGAAGCATAAAGATTAGCTAGTATTGGCGAATAAAACACCATTTAT